>NZ_JBMSDU010000005.1:0-253542 GCF_049445835.1 Ancylobacter sp. VNQ12
CTTCAACAAGCTCAAACACTTCAGGGCCGTCGCCACCCGCTACGACAAGCGAGACGACAATTTCCTCGCCTCGATCCAACTCGCATCAATCCGCATCTGGCTGCGAAGTTATGAGTCGGTCACCTAGAGCATTTTCCGGCCGTGCGAAGCGGGGGGATCGATGAATTAATCTGATCGTCGCTCATGCCGGACGGATGGCGCTGGCGAATCCGCCCCTCAGCCCGCCGCGCGCACCAGCACCTTGGTGCCCCATGGGTCGGCGGCCTCGAAACCGCTCGCCGTGGCGGTGACGCTCTCGCCGGCGGCGGCGAGGCGTTCGCGCAGCACGTCCACGTCGCTCGCCTGCGGGAGCAGGACTTCGTAGCGGACGAGGCCGACGCTGTCCTGCGGCGCGGCGTTGCCGCCCCGGCTCTGCCATATGTTCAGCCCGAGATGGTGATGGTAGCGCCCCGCGCTGACGAACAGCGCGCCGGGATAACGGTCGGTGGTGATGTCATAGCCGAAATGCTCGACATAGAAGCGCCGCGCCCCGGCGAGGTCGCCGACCTGCAGATGCACATGGCCGACGCGCGTGCCGGCCGGCAGCGGGGCGTCGAGCGGAACGCCTGCGGGCGCTTCAGTCAGCAGGCCGCGGCCGTCGAGGTGATCGGTCGCCATTTCCACCGTGCCGCCCTGCCAGCGCCATTCCGACGCAGGGCGGTCGCGGTAGATCTCGATGCCGTTGCCGTCGGGATCGTCGAGATAGAGCGCTTCGCTGACGATGTGGTCGGAGGCGCCGAGGCGCACCTGCTGCGCGACCAGCCGGCGCAGCACAATGGCGAGCGCGGGGCGGTCGGGGACGAGGATGGCGACATGGAACAGGCCGGTCGTGCCGCGCGGGCGCGGGCGGGCATCGGGCTTTTCCTCCAGCTCGATCAGCGCCTCGCTGCCCACCCCAAGCCGAACGGTGCCCTCCGCATCGGTGCCGAGCAGCGCCAGACCGACCGTGCCGGTATAGAAGGCGATCGAGCGGGCGGCATCGCGCACGCGCAACCGCACCGCGCCCATGGCGAGACCGGCCGGCAGGCCGGCAGTGGAGGGGACGACATTCGGGCTGGTGACGGTCATGTGGACATCTCCGCGGCGCAGATATTGTGTCACATAGGTCCGCCGGGGCGGCGCAAAGGCAAGGCCCGGCTGGTTGCAGCGCTGCAATATCGTCCTGTCGCCGGCGCCGCCGGTCCCACGCGGGCGCGGTGTGACGGGGCTGCGACGGACAATTCCTTGCCTGACCCGGATCGATCCCTTAAGAGGTTGCAGCCCCGGTCGGACAGCTTCGCCGGGGTTTTCTCTGTGCGGGCACAGCAAGGTGGTGTCTGCACGACGCAATCAGGAGCTTGGCTCGTGGCGAATGTGGTCGTCGTCGGTTCCCAGTGGGGCGACGAGGGTAAGGGCAAGATCGTCGATTGGCTCAGCGAGCAGGCGGACGTCGTGGTCCGCTTCCAGGGCGGGCACAATGCCGGTCATACGCTGGTCGTCGGCAACAACACCTACAAGCTGTCGCTGTTGCCGTCGGGCCTCGTGCGCGGCGCGCGCCTCTCGGTGATCGGCAACGGCGTGGTGCTGGACCCGTGGGCGCTGATGGACGAGATCGGCCGCATTCGCGGGCAGGGCGTCGAGGTGTCGCCAGAGCGTCTGCGCGTCGCCGAGAACGTCTCTCTCATCCTGCCGCTGCACCGCGAACTCGACGCCATCCGCGAGAATGCCGCCGCCACCGGCACCAAGATCGGCACCACCAAGCGCGGCATCGGCCCCGCTTATGAGGACAAGGTCGGCCGGCGCGCCATCCGCCTCGTGGACCTTTCGTACCCCGACACGCTGGCCGAGAAGATCGACCGGCTGCTGGCCCATCACAATCCGCTGCGGCGCGGTCTGGGCATCGAGGAAGTCGATGCCGCCAAGCTGCGCGCCGAGCTGCTCGAGGTGGCGCCGAAGGTGCTGCCCTTCATGGACCGCACCTGGGCGCTGCTCGACGACGAGCGCCGGCACGGCTCCAAGATCTTGTTCGAGGGCGCGCAGGGCGCGCTGCTCGACGTGGACCACGGCACCTATCCCTTCGTGACCTCGTCCAACACGGTGGCGTCGCAGGCGGCGACGGGTTCGGGCCTCGGCCCGGGCGCGATCGGCTATGTGCTCGGCATCACCAAGGCCTACACGACGCGCGTCGGCGAAGGCCCGTTCCCCTCGGAGCTGCATGACGAGATCGGCCGCAAGATCGGCGAGCGCGGCCATGAGTTCGGCACCGTGACCGGGCGTCCGCGCCGCTGCGGCTGGTTCGACGCGGTGCTGGTGCGCCAGACCGTGCGTACCTCCGGTATCAACGGCATCGCGCTGACCAAGCTCGACGTGCTGGACGGCTTCGACGAGCTGAAAGTGTGCACGCGCTACAAGCTCGACGGGCAGGAGATCGACTATTTCCCCGCCGGCCAGGATGCGCAGGCGCGGGTCGAGCCGATCTATGAGAGCATCGAGGGCTGGAGCCAATCCACGGCGGGGGGGCGCTCCTGGGCGGACCTTCCGGCCGAGGCGGTGAAATATGTCCGTCGAATCGAGGAACTGATCGGGTGCCCCGTCGCGTTGCTGTCCACCAGCCCCGAACGCGATGATACCATCCTGGTACAGAATCCCTTCGAATCGTGAACGGCGAACCGAACCGCTAGCGCATGGCCGACTATTATCCGCTTCTCGCACGCGCCATCGGCGGACTTCCGGACAAGTCGGAAGCCGGCCGCAAGGTCGTCTATGAGCGCGCGCGCCGCGCGTTGCTGACACAGCTGCGTGGCGCGGAGCCGCCGCTCAGGGATGAGGATATCGCGCGCGAGCAGCAGTCGCTGGAAGAGGCCATCCTGCGGCTCGAGCGCGACTATGGCGACGCCTCCGAGGCCGAGGCGGAGTTCGACTTCGCACCCCGCGAGCCGGAGGAGCCCGCGCCCGAGCCGCCGCCGACCTATGCGCCGGCGCCTGCCGAGCCGGCGGCCGAGCCGCAGCCTGCCGCGCCGCCACTCTTCTCGTCCCGCGCGCCGGTGCGCGACGATGACGACGATTATGTCAGCGGGATCAGCATCTCTCGCCCCGAGCGCGACCAGTGGTCGGGCGGAGGCACCCGCCTTTCGTCGACCGATGCGTTCGCCGCCCTGCATCGTGGGACGGACACGGAGAACGAGGCGACCTCCGATATTGGCGAGACCGGCGAGCATCACCCGGCGAGCGTCGATGAGCCCGCGCGCTCGGGCGGTCGTGGCCGGCTGATCGGTATCGCGGCCGTCGGGCTGCTGCTCGTGGCCGGCGTCGCCGTCGGGTTCACCCAGCGCGCCACCATCATCGGCTGGATGAACGGCCTGTCGTCGCCCGCGCCGCAGACCGCCCGCGCGCCCGTTTCGGCGCAGCCCGAGGTGAGCAAGTCGACCGATCGCATCGCGCAGGCGCCGTCGGACGGCACCACCAACGGCGCCCAGGCGCCGGCGGCCCAGCCAACGGTGCCGCAAGGCCAGCCGCAGAGCCTCGATGTCGCGCAGCGCGCGGTGCTGTTCGAGGAGAGCGCCGGCGGCGGCGACCAGGGCCTGCAGCAATATGTCGGCAACGTGCTCTGGAGCACCGAGACCTTCCGTCCCAGCGCGGGCGGGGAGCCGGATATCGGCATCCGCGCCGTCGTCACCATTCCCGACCGCAACATCAAGGCGACGCTGCGGCTCCGGCGGAACCAGGATCCGAGCATTCCCGCCTCGCACATCGTCGAGGTGCAGTTCGACCTGCCGCCGAATTTCGATCTCGGCGCGGCCTCGAATGTCCCCGGCATGCGGGCGAAGTCGTCCGAAGGCGCGCAGGGCGTGCCGCTGACCGGACTGGCGGTGCGCGTGGCGCCGGGCTATTTCCTGATCGGCCTTTCCTCGCTGGAAACGGACCGGCAGCGGAATCTCAGCCTGCTGATCACCCGCAATTTCCTCGACATTCCCGTCGTCTTCGAGAATGGCCGGCGTGCCATCCTCGTGCTGGACAAGGGGCTGCCCGGCGACCAGGCGTTCCGCCAGGCGTTCATGGCCTGGGGGCTTCCGGTTCCCGCGCAGACGCAGCCCCAGCCCTGACCTGACAGGCACTTTCCGCCCGCGCTGAAACCGGCCGGCCGCTCCTTCGCGCACGCGCGGAGGGACGGCCATGCATTTTATGCAATGCCGGTTTCTGGTATTAGGTATACCAAGTACCCGATGGCTCCGTTACGTTGCACCGCAACAGATGGAGATCGGAGACTGCGCATGTTCGAGACGGTGTTTCCCATCCTGCCGCTGCTCATCGTGTGCCATGCGTGGATGACGATCATGATCGCCGAGACGCTTGGCAATGAAGAGATCGCGGCGCTGCCGCCGGAGTGCTACCCGGCGTGACGCTGGCCTGCCGGCCATGTGCCGGCGCCTTGCCTGAAACAGAAAAGCCCCGCGCCAGTCTCCCGGCGCGGGGCTTTCTTTTTGCAGTGCAGCAGGCGATCAGGCGGCGACGCGCTTGTTCAGCACGTCGACCAGCGTCTTGCCGAGGCGCGCCGGCGAGGGCGAGACCACGATGCCGGCCTCTTCCATCGCCGCGATCTTGTCCTCGGCGCCGCCCTTGCCGCCGGAGATGATGGCGCCGGCATGGCCCATGCGGCGGCCGGGAGGGGCGGTGCGGCCGGCGATGAAGCCGACCATCGGCTTCTTGCGGCCGCGCTTGGCCTCGTCCTTGAGGAACTGGGCCGCTTCTTCCTCGGCCGAGCCGCCGATCTCGCCGATCATCACGATCGACTCGGTGGCGTCGTCGGCGAGGAACAGTTCGAGCACGTCGATGAACTCGGTGCCCTTCACCGGATCGCCGCCGATGCCGACCGCGGTGGTCTGGCCGAGGCCTTCCTGCGAGGTCTGGAACACCGCCTCATAGGTCAGCGTGCCGGAGCGCGAGACGACGCCGACCGAGCCCTTCTTGAAGATGTTGGCCGGCATAATGCCGATCTTGCACTCGCCGGCGGTGACGATGCCGGGGCAGTTCGGGCCGACGAGGCGCGACTTGGAGCCGTCGAGCGCGCGGCGCACCTTCACCATGTCGAGCACCGGGATGCCCTCGGTGATGCAGACAATGAGCGGGATTTCCGCCGCGATCGCCTCGCAGATGGCGTCGGCCGCGCCCGGAGGCGGCACGTAGATCACCGAGGCGTCGGCCCCGGTCTTCTCGCGCGCCTCGGCGACGGTGTCGAACACCGGCAGGCCGAGATGGGTGGTGCCACCCTTGCCCGGCGTGGTGCCGCCAACCACCTTCGAGCCATAGGCCAGCGCCTGCTCGGAGTGGAAGGTGCCGTTCTTGCCGGTGAAGCCCTGGGTGATGATCTTGGTTTCTTTGGTGATGAGAACGGACATCAGACGGCTCCCTTCACGGCCTTGACGATCTTCTGGGCGGCATCGTCGAGATCGTCCGCCGGGATGACGTTGAGCCCCGATTCGCGGATGATCTGTTTGCCTTCCTCGACATTTGTTCCCTCGAGGCGCACCACCAGCGGGACCGAAAGGCCGACCGTCTTCACCGCGGCGATGACGCCGCGCGCGATGACGTCGCACTTCAT
Source organism: Ancylobacter sp. VNQ12 (assembly GCF_049445835.1). Taxonomy (NCBI): domain Bacteria; kingdom Pseudomonadati; phylum Pseudomonadota; class Alphaproteobacteria; order Hyphomicrobiales; family Xanthobacteraceae; genus Ancylobacter; species Ancylobacter sp. VNQ12. Next base: position 5,618 of record NZ_JBMSDU010000005.1, read on the forward strand.
GATGCCGCCGAAGATGTTGACGAGGATGCCCTTCACCTGCGGATCGGAGGTGATGATCTTGAACGCCGCCGTCACCTTCTCTTCCGTGGCGCCGCCGCCGACGTCGAGGAAGTTCGCCGGGCTCTCGCCGTAGAGCTTGATGATGTCGAGGGTCGCCATGGCAAGGCCGGCGCCGTTGACCATGCAGCCGATCGTGCCGTCGAGCGCGATATAGGCGAGGTCATACTTCGAGGCCTCGATCTCCTTGGCGTCCTCCTCGGTCTCGTCGCGCAGGGCGACGACGTCCGGGTGCCGGTAGAGCGAGTTCGAATCGAAGGAGATCTTGGCGTCGAGGCACTTCAGCTTGCCGTCCTTGGTGACGACCAGCGGGTTGATCTCCAGCATCGCCATGTCCTTGCCGACGAAGGCGGCATAGAGCTTGGTGACGAGGTCGCCCGCCTGCTTGGCGAGGTCGCCGGACAGGCCGAGCGCCTTGGCCACGGTGCGGCCGTGATGCGGCATCACGCCGGTCGCGGGATCGACCGCGAAGGTGTGGATCTTCTCGGGGGTCGAGTGGGCGACTTCCTCGATGTCCATGCCGCCTTCGGTCGAGACGACGAAGGCGACGCGCGAGGTGGCGCGATCGACCAGGGCGGAGAGGTAGAACTCCTTGTCGATGTCGGAGCCTTCCTCGATGTAGACGCGGTTGACCTGCTTGCCGGCGGGGCCGGTCTGGATGGTCACCAGCGTCTTGCCCAGGATCTGCTTGGCGTTGGCGGCGGCCTCGGCGGCGGACTTGACGACGCGCACGCCGCCCTTCTCGCCGGCATCGGCCTCCTTAAACTTGCCCTTGCCGCGTCCGCCAGCGTGGATCTGGCTCTTCACAACCCACACGGGGCCGGCGACCTGCGCCGCGGCGGCATCCGCGTCGGCCGCATTCAGAATCGCAACGCCACTGGGCACCGGGACCCCGAATTCGCGGAGCACTCCCTTAGCCTGATACTCATGGATGTTCATTAATCCCGCTCCTCCACAACCGGACGGCCGGGAGCGCACGGGGCAAAGAGCCCAGGGCACTCCCGTCGATTGGCGTATCCTATTTCCCTATAGGCGCTAGCGCGCCGGGGCGCTACTGCACGAAAGTGTTGCTGAGCGTCCCGATGCCCTCGATCACGATTTCCACCGCGTTGGAGGGATCCTTCATGGTGCCGACGCCGACCGAGGTGCCGCAGCAGATCACGTCGCCGGGATTCAGCGTCATGTCGTGCGAGATGCGGCTCACCAGCTGATGGGCCGAGAACACCATGTCGCTGATCGGGTAGTTCTGGCGCTCCTGCCCGTTCAGCACCGTGCGCACGGCGAGCGTAGCCGGATCGACATCGGTCGCGACGACCGGGCCGAAGGGGCCGAAGCCGTCGAAGCTCTTGGCGCGCACCCACTGGGCGAAGGTGGCGTCCTTGTTGATGATGTCGGCGGCGGTGATGTCGTTCACGCAGGTGTAGCCGAAGATGTAGTCGCCGGCCTCGTCCTCGGAAACGGCGGTCGCCGTCTTGCCGATGACGATACCGAGCTCGCCCTCATAGACCACCTTGCCGTCATAGGAGGACGGACGGCGGACGGTGGCGCCCGGGCTGGTCAGGCTGGAGCCGGCCTTGAGCAGGTAGAGCGGATCGGCCGGCACCGGCGAGTTGAGCTTGGCCGCCAGCGCATGGAAGTTGTTCCACAGGGCGATGACCTTCGTCGGTTCGGTCGGCGCGAGCAGCGCGACGTCGGAGAGCGCGATGCGCTCTCCGGTCGGCTGGGCGCCATTGAACATGTTGCCGGTGTGGACGGTGATGGTGTTGCCGTCGAGCGTGCCGAAACCGGTCGCGCCCGCGCGGCTGAAACGAACCCAATGTGCCATTTTGCCGGAACTCAATTGTAGCAGCCGGCGATCTGGGCGCGTTGACGCACCAGGGCGAGCACGATGTCGATGGTCGGGGTGGGGATGCCGGCGAGGCGGCCCATTTCCTGAACCACGGTGACGAGCGGGTCGATCTCCATGGCGCGCGACCGCTCCAGGTCCTGCAGCATGGAGGTCTTGTGCGCGCCGACCGCGCCTGCGCCATCGATGCGGCGTTCGACGCCGACGCGGAAGTTCACGCCCGACTGGACCGCGATCTCCTGCGCTTCCAGCATCATCGCCTTGGCGACCGCACGGGTGCCGGGATCGGAGGCGATGGTGTCGAGGGTGGCGTGGGTGAGCGCGCTGATCGGGTTGAAGCAGAGGTTGCCCCACAGCTTCAGCCACAGCTCGTCGCGGATATTCGGCAGCACCGGCGCGCGCAGGCCGCCGGCGGCGAACGCCTCGGACAGCTTGGTGACGCGATCGGTGATCTCGCCCGAGGGCTCGCCGAGAGGGAACTTGTCGCCATAGACGTGCTGGATGACGCCCGGCGCCACGACCTCGGTCGCGGGATAGACGATGCAGCCGATGGCGCGCTCGGGGCGCAGGCCGGCCCACTGCTTGCCGCCCGGATCGACGCTTTCCAGCGTGCGGCCTTCGAGCTGGTCGCCGTGCTTGTAATAGTACCAGTAGGGCACGCCGTTGACGGCGGTGACGACGGCGGTGTCGTTGCCGAGCAGCGGCTGCATGGCGTCGACCACGCCGGGCACCGAATGGCCCTTCAGCGCGACGATCACGTAGTCCTGCGGGCCGAGTTCGGCCGGATTGTCGGAGCACGGAATGTGTTCGACCCGCTCCTCACCGTCGATGAGCAGCTTCAGGCCGTTCTTCTTCATGGCTTCGAGATGGGCGCCGCGCGCGACAAGGCTGACGTCGACGCCGGCGCGCTTCAGCTGCACACCGACATAGCCGCCGATGGCGCCGGCACCATAGATGCAGACCTTCATTGGACTCCCTCCTGCTTCCCTGCGGGCCCCCGCGGCCCACGGTGCTTTATTGGTATTTTGTATGCCATGATCAGGGACGATGCGGCCCTAGTCAAGAGCTATGTGTTGGGCGTGATAATACGTCGCGCATATTTGGCCGCTTCGCGCATGGCGCGGGGCGTGTTTGCGACGCATGAGCCAAGTTACGTCGACAAATGGTGTTTTGTCCACGGTGTATAGACCAGAACAATTGTCTCGCCGTAGACGCAAAAGACTACACAGGCAGTGCAATTCATATCGGGAAGCAATGCTTACTGTTCTTCGGAAACAGTTCGGGGGCGCTTTTGGCGCCCCCGAAAGTCGATCAGATCATTGGATCGGTCTATCGTTCCCCGTGGCCCGATCCGCCGGCCTGCGGCCGTCCCGGACGGGAGGGAGGAACGGCCGGCTCACGCCTCGGGCGTGACGGTGTGGTTTGCGAGCAGTTCCAGGGCCTTGACCAGCGCGGAGTGGTCGAGCGCGGCGCCGCCATGGGCCGCGACCGAGGAGAACAGCTGCTGCGCCAGCGCGGTGGACGGCAGCGACATCTGCAACTGCCGCGCGCCGGTCAGAGCGAGGTTCAGGTCCTTCTGGTGCAGCTCGATGCGGAAGCCGGGATTGAAGGTCCGCTTCACCATGCGCTCGCCATGCACTTCCAGGATGCGCGAATTGGCGAAGCCGCCCATCAGCGCCTGCCGCACCTTGGCCGGGTCGGCGCCGGCCTTGGAGGCGAACAGCAGCGCCTCGCCGACGGCGAGGATGTTCAGCGCCACGATGATCTGGTTGGCCACCTTGGTGGTCTGGCCGTCGCCATTGCCGCCGACCAGGGTGATGTTCTTGCCCATCTTCTCGAACAGCGGCTTGACCGTCTCGAAGGCCTTTTCCGGGCCGCCGACCATGATGGTGAGCGAGGCGGCCTTGGCGCCGACCTCGCCGCCCGACACCGGGGCGTCGAGATAGTCGCAGCCGAGCGCGTTGATCTTCGCCGCGAATTCCTTGGTCTCGACGGGGGCGATCGACGACATGTCGACCACGATCTTGCCCGCCGTCAGACCCGCCGCAATCCCGTTCTCGCCGAACAGCGCGGCGGCCACATGCGGGGTATCCGGCACCATGGTGATGATGATGTCGGCATTCTTCGCCACCTCGGTGCCGGTCGCGCAGGCGACGCCGCCCTTGCCCGTCAGCTCGGCGGGCACCGGCTTGATGTCATAGAGATAGAGCGTGTGGCCCGCGTCGATGAGGTGGCCGGCCATGGGCGTGCCCATGATGCCGAGACCGACAAATCCAACCTTTGCCATCGTCTTTTCCTCGTTTTCCTAGATTGAGTTTCTTGGGGCGCCGCGACGTCACGCCGCGCCGGTGAGGGCCTTGAGCCAGCCGAGGCCGGCAACGGTGTCGCCCTTGGGCTTGTATTCGCACCCGACCCAGCCGGCGTAGCCGATCGCGTCGAGATGGCGGAACAGGAACTCGTAATTGATCTCGCCGGTGCCCGGCTCGTTGCGGCCGGGATTGTCGGCGAGCTGGATATGCGCGATGGCGGCCAGGTTGGCCTCGATGGTGCGGGCGAGATCGCCCTCCATGATCTGCATGTGGTAGATGTCGTACTGGATGAAGAGGTTGTCGGAGCCGACTTCCTCGATGATCGCCTTGGCCTGCTTCGTGTAGTTCAGGAAGAAGCCGGGGATGTCGCGCGTGTTGATCGGCTCGATCAGCAGCTTCAGGCCGGCTTCCTTGATGCGCGGCGCGGCATATTTCAGGTTCTCGACAAAGGTTTTGTGCAGCACCTCGCGCTCGACCCCGGCCGGGGCGATGCCGGCGAGGATGTTGACCTGCGGGCAGCCCAGCGCGGTGGCGTAGGCGATCGCCTTGTCGACGCCGGCGCGGAACTCGTCCACGCGGTCGGGCAGGATGGCGATGCCGCGCTCGCCGCCGCCCCAATTGCCGGCCGGCAGATTGTGCAGCACCTGCTTCAGGCCGTGGGCCTTGAGCTTGGCGACCAGTTCCTCGGCCGGGAAATCATAGGGGAAGAGGTATTCGACTCCGGCGAAGCCGGCCTCGGCGGCCTTCTCGAACCGGTCGAGGAAGGGCACCTCGTTGAACAGCATGGTGAGATTGGCGGCAAAACGGGGCATGGACCGCTCCTAGGCAGGGACAGGATTATGGGACGCGGGGCGCGCTCGCGAGCGAGCGGTCCCGGCGACGGTATGGGCGCACTTTCCTGTCGTTGGCATGAAAGCGCGCGATGACGGAAGCAAAAGCTTCCGACAGCGTTACGGCGGGGACATGCCCCGCCGCGTCACGCTGCTAGCGCCTCACGCATTTTCCTTGGTCGGCAGCGGCAGGTCGAGCACGTCCTCGAACTCGTTGACCGCGTCGATCTCCACGCCCATGGCGATGTTGGTGACGCGCTCGAGGATGAACTCCATCACCACCGGCACCTGGTGCTCCTTCATCAGCGCCTTGGCGCGGGTGAAGGCGTCCTTGAACTCGTTCGGCGAGGAGACGCGCACCGCCTTGCAGCCGAGGCCCTCGGCCACCGCGACATGGTCGACACCGTAGCCGGCATTCTCGGCCGCGTTGATGTTGTCGAACGCGAGCGACACCTCGAAGTCCATGTTGAAGCCGCGCTGCGCCTGGCGGATCAGCCCGAGATAGGAGTTGTTCACGACGACATGGATGTAGGGCAGCTTGTGCTGGGCGCCGACCGCCAGCTCCTCGATGAGGAACTGGAAGTCATAGTCGCCCGACAGCGCCACGATCTCCGCATCCGGATCCGCCGCGCGCACGCCGAGCGCCGCCGGCAGGGTCCAGCCGAGCGGGCCGGCCTGGCCGCAATTGATCCAGTTGCGCGGCTTGTAGACGTGCAGCATCTGCGCGCCGGCGATCTGGCTGAGGCCGATGGTCGAGACGTAGCGGGTGTCGCGGCCGAAGGCTTCGTTCATCTCCTCATAGACGCGCTGCGGCTTCAGCGGAACGTTGTCGAAATGCGTCTTGCGCAGCATGGTCTGCTTGCGCGCGAGGCATTCCGCCGCCCATTCGGAACGGTCCTTCAGCTTGCCGGCCGCCTTGTATTCCCTGGCCACCTCGATGAAGAGGTCGAGCGCGGCGCCGGCATCCGAGACGATGCCGAGATCGGGGCCGAAGACGCGGCCGATCTGGGTCGGCTCGATGTCGACATGGATGAATTTGCGGCCCTTGGTGTAGACGTCGACCGAGCCGGTGTGGCGGTTCGCCCAGCGATTGCCGATGCCGAACACGAAGTCCGACGCCAGCATCGTGGCATTGCCGTAGCGATGCGAGGTCTGCAGGCCGCACATGCCGGCCATCAGGTCGTGGTCGTCGGGAATGGTGCCCCAGCCCATCAGGGTCGGGATGACCGGCACGCCGGTGAGTTCGGCGAACTCGACCAGCTTGTCCGACGCATCGGCATTGATGATGCCGCCGCCCGAGACGATGAGCGGGCGCTCGGCCTCGTTCAGCATGGCAATGGCCTTCTCGGCCTGCTTGCGCGTCGCCTTCGGCTTGTAGACTTCGAGCGGCGCGTAGGTGTCCTCGTCGAACTCGATCTCGGCGAGCTGAACGTCGATCGGCAGATCGATCAGTACCGGGCCCGGACGGCCCGAGCGCATGACGTGGAACGCCTGCTGGAACACCATCGGCACCAGCGCCGGCTCGCGGACCATGACGGCCCATTTGGCGACCGGCTTGGCGATCGATTCGATGTCGACCGCCTGGAAGTCTTCCTTGTAGAGGCGCGCGCGCGGCGCCTGACCGGTGATGCACAGGATCGGGATCGAATCGGCGGCGGCCGAATACAGGCCGGTGATCATATCGGTGCCGGCCGGGCCGGAGGTGCCGATGCACACGCCGATATTGCCGGCCTTGGCGCGGGTGTAGCCCTCGGCCATGTGCGAGGCGGCCTCGACATGGCGTGCCAGCACATGGCGCGTCTTGCCGTGGGCGCGCATGGCGGAATAGAGCGGATTGATCGCGGCACCCGGAACACCGAAAGCGGTGGTCACGCCTTCCTTCTCGAGAATGCGGATCGCGGCATCGACGGCACGCATCTTGGCCATGGCACTTCCTCCTGGCGACATTGTCGCCGGCATGGGCATCACCCCTGCTTGGGGGCTGGCGGTGCCCGCACCGGCCTTCGAACCTGTACAAATCTCCGGTTCCGGTTGCCGCCGGCATGTGTGGACGCGCAAGGCGCCATGCTGCAGGGCGGCATCATTCTTCCCGCAGTTCGGGATGAATTTCCGAAATCGAGGAAAACATGCCACGCCCCGATGATTTCCGCAATATGGGATGTATTTCTGGTTTGCGAAAAAATACGAGATGCGCCTTTATGCTAAGGCGAGCTCCGGACCGGCCGATGGCATAACCAATAAGGCAGGCGAGCGGAGCGGCGCGGGATGGAAGACGCTAGGGATGAAATGCCGATGACCGACGTCGTCTCGACGACACGCCGCCGTGGCCGCCCGTCCTCCGGTGGCGGCACCGAGACGGGCGGGGAGGTGCAGTCGCTGGATCGCGCCATCGCGCTGCTGGAGGTGCTGGCGCAGTCCGACGGGCTGACGCTGAGCGAGGTGGCACGTTCCGCCGAACTGCCGACGTCGACCGTGCATCGCCTGCTGACCACGCTGGAGCGGCGCGGCCTGGTGGGGCATGACCCCTCGACCGGCCACTGGATGGTCGGGCTCGGGCTGTTCCGTGTCGGCTCGGCCTATTTGCGCATCCGCAAGCTGCCGGAGATTTCCCGCATGCTGCTGCGCGAGCTGTCCCATGGCGTGAACGAGACGGTGAACCTGTCGCTGATCGAGGGGCCGCAGCTGATCTGCGTCGCGCAGGTGGAAAGCCATGCGGCGGTCCGCGCCTTCTTCCGCATCGGTGGCGCGCTGCCGATCCACGCCTCCGGCGGTGGCAAGGCGATCCTGGCGGCGATGAACCCGGACGCGCGTCGCGCCTGGTTAGGGGGCGACCAGTTGCAGCGCTTCACCGAGCACACCCATGTCAGCCGGCGCGCCTTGCAGGCCGACCTCGCGGACATCGCCGAGCGCGGCTATTCCATCGACGACGAGGAGCACACGCCCGGCATGCGCTGCGTGGCGGCGGCGGTGCTGGACGAATGGCGCGAGCCGGTGGGGGCGATCTCCATCTCCGCCCCGACCGTGCGCATGTCGCCCGAGCGCATCGTCGACCTCGGCGCGCAGGTGAGGGAGGCCGCGCGGCGGCTGACCACGCGCTATTCGGGGCTGTGAGGGCTGCCTGTTCGCCACCTCCTGGCCCCCGTCTTCGTCTTCCCCATAGCCGTCATCCCGGCCACGCGCAGCGCAGAGCCGGGATCGTGCGCAGGATAAGGCCACTTTACCTTCACGCGATCCCGGATAGGGCCCGACGGCCCTTCCGGGATGACGACCTGTTTTGGGTGGCGAGCGGTCATCAAAAAAAATGCCGGCGCCCTGCTCTCCAGGTTCGCCGGCATCAGTCGCCTAGGAGGAACCGAACGTCGGGGAATCCCTTCGTCCTGCTCCGGGAGGCTCGGAGGGCCGTTCCCGCCCGTCGCCGGCGACGCCGTACGATTGGGATCGGGTAGGCCAAACCTGCCGCGGGACGCCCCGCGGGGAGGGCGGCGCGCCCGGCGCCGCCCCGTATCAATAGATCACACCGCCTTGGCGTCGTGCAGGGCGGAGATTTCCTCCTGCGAGTAGCCGAGGTCGGCGAGCACTTCGTTGGTGTGCTGGCCGAGCAGCGGCGAGGCGGTGATCTCGACCTCGACGTCCGAGAACTTGATCGGCGAACCGACGGTCAGGTACTTGCCGAGCTTGGGGTGATCGACCTCGACCACGGTGCCGCTCTTGCGCAGCGACGGGTCGTTGGCGATTTCCTTCATCGACAGCACCGGCGCGCAGGGGATGTCGAACTTGCGCAGGATGTCGATGGCCTCGAACTTCGTCTTGTCGGCGAGCCAGGACTCGATGAAGGCGAAGATGTCGAAGATCTTGTCCTGGCGGGCTTCGGCGGTGTTGTAGGCCGGATCGTCGATCCACTCCGGCTTGCCGAGAGCCTTACAGATCGGCGCCCAGGCATGGCCCTGAATGGTGAAGTAGATGTAGGCGTTCGGGTCGGTCTCCCAGCCCTTGCACTTCAGCACCCAGCCCGGCTGGCCGCCGCCGCCCGCGTTACCGCCGCGCGGAACGACGTCCGAGAACTCGCCATGCGGGTACTGCGGATACTCTTCGAGGTAGCCCAGCGCGTCGAGGCGCTGCTGGTCGCGCAGCTTGACGCGGCAGAGGTTCAGCACCGAATCCTGCATCGACACGGCGACCTTCTGGCCCTTGCCGGTCTTCACCTTCTGGTGGAGCGCGGTCAGGATGCCGATGGCGAGGTGCATGCCGGTGTTGCTGTCGCCGAGAGCGGCGGCCGACACGGTCGGCGGGCCATCCCAGAAGCCGGTGGTGGAGGCGGCGCCGCCGGCGCACTGCGCGACGTTCTCGTAGACCTTCAGGTCCTCATAGGCGTGACCTTCCGAGAAGCCCTTCACCGAGGCGAGGATCATGCCCGGGTTGAGCTCCTGGATGTGCTCCCAGGTGAAGCCCATGCGGTCGAGCGCGCCGGGGCCGAAGTTCTCGACCATGACGTCCGACTCTTTGATGAGCTTGGTCAGGACTTCCTTGCCCTGCGGGGTCTTGGTGTCGAGCGTCAGCGAACGCTTGTTCGAGTTCAGCATGGTGAAGTAGAGCGCGTCCGCGTCCTTGACGTGGCGCAGCTGCGAGCGCGTGACGTCGCCCGCGCCGGGGCGCTCGACCTTGATCACGTCGGCGCCGAACCAGGCGAGAAGCTGCGTGCAGGCAGGACCGGCCTGGACGTGCGTGAAATCGATGATCTTTATACCTTCGAGCGGCTTGGACATCTCGGTCGACTTCCCTTTTCAGCGTTAACAGTCCGGACGGAGGCTCACCCTGCCGCCGGATTGAGCTTTTCCATCCCTCTTGGATGGAAAGCCTTACTTCTCCCCAAGCCCCTGTTCCCCAAGGGAACATGAGGCTACTCCCAGGTGGTGCGTCGACGTGCTGCTTCAACTCGCGAAAACTTCACGACTTCTTTTCGCTCACCCTGGCCTCGCAACCCGCCAGGCGTCGGCGCGATTTGCGCTCGCCGCCCGGCGGTTTGTCTTCTCCGGATGACCGCAGCGCTTCGCGCGGCCTCCGTCTTATCCGCCGACGCTGCCGGGCGTCGGCCGGTTCCAACTCATTCCGCCGCGAGACGAACCGCCTGGCCGACGGCGCCGGAGGCCTTGATGCGCTCCAGCTCCGCATGGCCAAGGCCAAGCACGCCGGCGAGGATCTCCTCAGTGTGCTCGCCCAGCAGCGGCGAGCGCTCCACCTCAACGTCGTTGTCCGACAGCTTGATGGGGTTGCCGACCGTCAGGTACTTGCCGCGCGTGGGGTGGTCGATCTCGACCAGGGTGCCGGTCGCGTAGAGCGACTGGTCCTCGGCGATCTCCTTCATGGAGAGCACCGGGCCGCACGGGATGTCGTACTTGTTGAGGATCTCCATCGCCTCGAACTTGGTGTGGGCCATGGTCCACGATTCGATACGGGTGAAGATCTCGTTGAGGTGCGGCAGGCGCGCGGCCGGCGTGGCATAGGCGGGGTCGGTCTTCCACTCGGGCTCGTGGATGACGTCGCAGATCTTCTCCCAGACCGGAGCCTGGGTGATGAAATAGATGTAGGCGTTGGGGTCGGTCTCCCAGCCCTTGCACTTCAGGATGCGGCCCGGCTGGCCACCGCCCGAATCGTTGCCGGCGCGCGGCACGGCCTCGCCGAAGGGGATGCCCTCGCCGAACTGGCTGTATTCGCGCAACGGGCCGCGCTCGAGGCGCTGCTGGTCGCGCAGCTTGACGCGGCACAGGTTCAGCACCGAATCCTGCATGGCGCACATCACCTTCTGGCCGCGGCCGGTCAGCGTGCGCTGGTAGAGCGCGGTGACAATGCCGAGGGCGAGGTGCAGGCCGGTGCCGGAATCGCCGATCTGGGCGGCGGTGACCAGCGGCAGGCCATCGCGGAAACCGGTGGTGGAGGCGGAGCCGCCGGTGCACTGGGCGACGTTCTCATAGACCTTGCAGTCTTCGAACGGGCCGGGACCGAAGCCCTTCACCGAGGCGAGGATGATGCGCGGGTTGAGTTCCTGGATGCGCTCCCAGGTGAAGCCCATGCGGTCGAGCGCGCCGGGGGCGAAATTCTCGACCATCACGTCGCAGACCTTCACCAGTTCCTCGAGCACCTTCTTGCCCTCGGGGTTCTTGGTGTCGAGCGTGATGGAGCGCTTGTTGGAGTTCAGCATCGTGAAATAGAGGCTGTCCGCATTCGGGACATCACGAAGCTGGGCGCGGGTGACATCCCCCTCGCCCGGACGCTCAACCTTGATCACGTCGGCCCCGAACCAGGCAAGCAGCTGCGTGCAGGTGGGGCCGGACTGAACATGGGTGAAATCGAGGACGCGAACACCGTCCAAAGCCTTTCCCATGGCATTTCCTCTCAAGAGTTTATCGGCGTTTTTCGCCGTTTTTGTTTGGTGCGATAAATGGGGCAGGCGAGGTGGGGAGCCGCTCCCCGCCTGCCCCGGCTGGAATTACTTCTTCTTCACGACGCTCTGCGGATTGAGGCTGCCGATATTGCCGCTCTCGCTGCCGGCGGCCGGATCGATCACGGCATTGATGAGGCTCGGCTTGCCCGAGTTCATCGCCTCGTCGACGGCCTTCTTCAGCTCGTCCGGGGTGGTGACGTTGTAGCCAACGCCGCCGAACGCCTCCATCATCTTGTCGTAGCGCGAACCCTTGACGAAGACGGTGGTGCCGGGATCGCGGCCGGTCGGGTCGGTGTCGAGGCCGCGATAGATGCCGTTATTGTTGAAGATAACGATCGTGACCGGCAGGTCGTAGCGGCAGATCGTCTCGACCTCCATGCCGGAGAAGCCGAAGGCGCTGTCGCCCTCGACCGCCAGCACCGGCTTGCCGGTCTCGACGGCGGCGGCGACGGCGAAGCCCATGCCGATGCCCATCACGCCCCACGTGCCGACGTCCAGGCGCTTGCGCGGCTGGTACATGTCGATGACGCCCCGGGCGAGGTCGAGCGTGTTGGCGCCCTCATTGACGAGGATCGCGTCGGGACGCTCCTTGATGACCTGCTTCAGCGCGCCAAGCGCCGAGTGGAAGTCCATCGGGGTGGAGTTCTTCAGCAGGCGCTGCGACATCTTGGAGATGTTCACTTCCTTGCGCGCCTTGATCTCGTCGAGCCAGGTCGCCGGGGGAGCCTGCCAGCCGGACTTCACGCCGGCGTTGAGGGCCGCGACGACCGAGCCGATATCACCCACGAGCGGGGCGACGATCTCGACGTTGGAGTCCATCTCCTTCGGCTCGATGTCGACCTGGATGAACTTCTTGGGCGCATCGCCCCAGGTCTTGCCCTTGCCGTGCGACAGCAGCCAGTTGAGGCGCGCGCCGATCAAGAGGACGACGTCGGAGTCCTTGAGGACGGTGGAGCGGGCGGCGCCGGCCGACAGCGGATGGGTGTCGGGCAGCAGGCCCTTGGCCATCGACATCGGCAGGAACGGAATGCCGGTGGTCTCGATGAAGGAGCGGATCTCCTCGTCGGCCTGCGCATAGGCGGCACCCTTGCCGAGGATGATGAGCGGCTTCTTCGCCGACTTCAGCACCTCGAGCGCACGGGCCACGGCGGACGGGGCGGGGAGCTGCTCGGGAGCCGCGTCGATCACCTTGACCAACGACTTGGCGCCGGCTTCGGCATCCATCACCTGCGAGAACAGCTTGGCCGGCAGATCGAGATAGACGCCGCCCGGACGGCCCGAAACCGCCGCGCGGATGGCGCGGGCGACGCCGATGCCGATATCGGCCGCATGCAGCACGCGGAAGGCGGCCTTGCACAGCGGCTTGGCGATGGCGAGCTGGTCCATCTCCTCATAGTCGCCCTGCTGGAGGTCGACGATCTCGCGCTCCGAGGAGCCCGAGATGAGGATCATGGGGAAGCAGTTGGTGGTCGCGTTGGCGAGCGCGGTCAGGCCGTTGAGGAAGCCCGGCGCGGAGACGGTGAGACAGATGCCCGGCTTCTTGGTGAGGAAGCCGGCGATGGCGGCCGCGTTGCCGGCATTCTGTTCGTGGCGGAACGAGATGACCCGGATGCCCTCGGCCTGCGCCATGCGCCCGAGGTCGGTGATCGGAATGCCGGGCACTCCGTAGATCGTCTCGATACCGTTGAGTTTCAGCGCATCGATGACGAGGTGGAAGCCGTCGGTGAGCTCCGGCTCGGCATCGGCGGCTGCGTTTACGTCAATAACCTGTGCGACTGCGGACATCCGTTATTCCCTCCCAAACTTTCCTTCGGCGTGTTCTGCCGCCCTAATCTAGGTCTACGTGGCTCTCGACGTGCCGCGCGAGCCGGAGCGTATGGTCGCGAACCAGACGCTCGGCGCGGTCCGCGTCCCGCGCCTCGAGTGCAAGAATGATCTCCTTGTGGTCGGCCGCCGAACGCTGCGCCCGGTCCAGTTCGAAGATCGTGCGGTGGCGGATGGCCCGTACGTGAAAGAACAGGTTCTCCGTCATCGCCGCGAGCAGGCTGGAGCCGCTCAGCCGGATAAGCGCCTGGTGAAACTCGATATTCGCACTTGAATATTCGTCGCACCGATCACGCTCGATCCGGGTCAGATCGAACTCCTTGAACAAATTCCTCAGCTCGGCGATCGCCTCGTCGCTCGCACGCTGCGTCGCGAGGCGGGCCGCCATGCTTTCGAGCGCCGCCCAGGCCTCGATCATCTCGATGATCTCGGCCTTGCTGCGGCGAACCACCATAATTCCCCGCCGGGGCACCGCGCGGAGCAGGCCTTCCTGCTCCAGCATCGCGACCGCCTCGCGGATGGGCGTCCGGCTTGCGCCGAGACGCTCCGAAATATCCCGCTCATCGAGCAGCAACGGCTCTGTCGAGCCGTAGATATTCATGTGGGTGATGGCTTCCTTGAGAGCGGCGTAGGCCTTGCTCTTGAAGCTCTCCTTGGCCGGCAGGCGTTCGATGGTCAGGCCATGATCACCGCTTTGCCAGCGCTTGCTTGCGACTGCCTTGCTGCTCACGGACACTCCTCTGCGGAAGTTCCGCCGGGGATTTCGAGGAAGTTGGCATACCAAATACCAACAGTCAATCCGGATTTCCCCTGTTCCCGGGGCGGTGGCGCTCCCTATTCCCTAGCGTCAGTGACCGCCTAGCCCTTTCTTTTCAAGGCCTTACGAGGGCGTATGCCGACTTACGTATGCAATATACCACGGCTCGGTGCGCATGGCGAGGGCGGCTGAACACTTTGCAGTCAGCGGCAGGCAAAAGTTCGGAAGCGGCGGGGCCGGCGTATTTCGGGCCGGCGCGCCGCGAAGGCGCCGCCGGCCGCACCGCCTCGTGTCAGGACGGGAACTTGCCGTGCTTTTCCACATGCGCGGCGAGGCCGAGCGTGTGCTCGCGCACGAGCCGCTCGGCGAGGTCGGCGTCGCGTCCCACCAGGGCGGCGATGATGGCCCGGTGCTCCTGCAGCGAGCGCTCGGAGCGATTCTCCTGCCGCACCGAGACGGCGCGGATGCCACGGATATGGATGAACAGGTTCTCGGTCATCTCGCCGATCATCTCGCAGCCGGACAGGCGGATGATGGTCTGGTGGAAGCGGATATTGGCGTCCGAGTACTCGTTCATATGGTTGGCGAGCGCCTCGTCCTCGAAATCGTGGAAGACGTCGCGCAGGCTTGCGAGGTCGCGGTCGCTGGCGCGGCTGGCGGCGAGGCGGGCGGCCATGCTCTCCAGTGCGGCCCAGACGATGATCATGTCGATGATCTCGCGCTTGGACTTGCGCACCACGAAGATGCCGCGGCGGGGCACGGAGCGGACGAAGCCCTCCTGCTCCAGCACGGTGAGCGCCTCGCGGATCGGCGTGCGGCTGACGCCGAGATCCTGCGAGAGCTGGCGCTCGTCCAGGCGGATCTCGCTCTCCTGGCCATACATGTCCATCTCGGTGATGGCCTTCTTGATGGCGTCATAGGCGAGCGTGCGCAGGCTGGTGTTCGCGGCGAGCGGCGCGATATTCAACCGGTTCTGGGGATCGGCGCTTTCCACGGGCTTCCTCGTCAATTCGTGTCGTTCTTGTTGTTGTTGTTGTGTCGGCCGCGCGTCGAAGCGGGTGCCCCGCGCGGGCTGGCCGTGCCGCCATGGTGATTCCCGGCGGTCACGACGGATAATAACATCATATAACATATACCGAATGTCCATCGCACGCCCCGGTGGCCGGCTGACGTGGCCGCACCGGGTTGCCGGCGTTTGCCCGGCGTCACCGGATTTTCCCGCGCTTCCCGCTGCCGCCGCCGGCCTGACGCAACTGTCGCCGGTGCCGTCGTTGCGGCATGCCGCAACGGAAGTAATCGCATGTATTCCCTAGCGTCATATTCCCATTGGGAATGTAGGAGCTGTGAAAATTTCGGGTACGTGGTATGCAAAATTTTGCATAATCCAAAAAACCGTAGTATGACGTCCGTAATAGCCGGACGCTGCCCCTGCGTGTGCTGTGCGTCCGGTGCGCAATCAATAAGAACAACATCAGTATCGTGCTGTCATTACGCTGGGAAACGTTCGAGGAAACAATGACAACTGCCGCAACGTCATCCGTGAATAAGACGCGCTGGTTCCAGCTCGTGTTCGGCGTCATCTGCATGTGCATGATCGCCAACATGCAGTATGGCTGGACCTTCTTCGTGAACCCGATGCAGGAAGCGCATGGCTGGGATCGCGCCGCGATCCAGGTCGCCTTCTCCATCTTCATCGTGACCGAGACCTGGCTGGTGCCGGTCGAGGGCTGGTTCGTCGACAAGTACGGCCCGCGCATCGTCGTGCTGTTCGGCGGCCTGTTCTGCGGCCTCGCCTGGGTGCTGAATTCCTACGCCACCTCGCTGACGACGCTGTACGTTGCGGCCGCGCTCGGCGGTATCGGCGCTGGCGCCGTCTATGGCACCTGCGTCGGCAATTCGCTGAAGTGGTTCCCGGATCGTCGTGGCCTCGCCGCGGGCATCACCGCCGCCGGCTTCGGCGCGGGTTCGGCCCTCACGGTCATCCCGATCCAGAACATGATCAAGAATCAGGGCTACGAGGCCGCGTTCTTCTACTTCGGCATCGGCCAGGGCATCGTCATCTTCATCTTCGGCCTGTTCCTGATGGCGCCGAAGAAGGAGCAGATCGCGGCCGTCGCGGCGAAGGTCGCCGCCAGCGTGAAGCAGAGCGCGCGCGATTTCTCGCCGAAGGAGATGCTGACCAGCCCGCTGTTCTGGGTGATGTATGCGATGTTCGTCATGATGGCCGCCGGCGGCCTGATGGCGACCGCCCAGCTCGGCCCGATCGCCAAGGATTTCGGCATCGCCGACATTCCGGTCAGCCTCATCGGCATCACCCTGCCGGCGCTCACCTTCGCCGCCGCGATCGACCGCGTGCTGAACGGCCTGACCCGTCCGTTCTTCGGCTGGGTGTCGGACCAGATCGGCCGCGAGAACACGATGTTCATCGCCTTCGCCATCGAGGGCGTCGGCATCTACGCGCTCTCGGTGCTCGGCACCAACCCGGTGCTGTTCGTCATCCTGACCGGCCTCGTCTTCTTCGCCTGGGGCGAGATCTACTCGCTGTTCCCGGCGATGTGCGGCGACGCCTTCGGCTCGAAGTTCGCCACCACCAATGCCGGCCTGCTCTACACCGCCAAGGGCACCGCCGCGCTGATCGTGCCGTTCACCTCGATCCTCACCACCGTGACCGGCAGCTGGCACGCGGTGTTCGTCTCGGCCGCGGCGCTCAACATCATCGCCGCCGTCATGGCGCTCGTGGTGCTCAAGCCGCTCTCCGCCGCTCATGGCCGCCGCGCCGCGAGCCTGGCTTCCGCCAAGAAGGTGGTCGCCGCCGAGTAGTCCTCCGCTGCACCATCGACGCTTCACAGGGCGCGCCTTCGGGCGCGCCCTTTTTGTTTGCGGTGGTTCTTGCGCCTTCCGCGCGCGTCGGCGGGGTGTCTGACGTGGTTCGGACGGCGCCGGGCGCTCTGGCTTTTTTCCAATTTAGAATCGTAATCGCCACGCCACGAGCGGGGGCTCGCCCGTTCTCTGCGCCGAGGGCTCGCTGGCATTCAGTGTAGGGCGTGATTATTCGTTCGATTATATTCCTCAGCGTTATCGCTATTCATTTGTCATTTATTCTTCATATATCGCAGGGGAAGGATACTCCGTCATGTGGATATCTATTCACATACCGCGAAAGCGAAAGTGATAATTACACTTTGACTTTATGCTTACGAAGCTGTCGAAGAGTCATAAATGCCAATTGGCATACATAATATTGTGGATTATGATCATTCCTCAGCGGGTCGGATCCGCGACCCTGCGTCAGGCGCGATTCAGCCGAATGCGCCGCTGCGTCAGGGTGAGGAAGCCGCAACCTATTGGGACGAGTGCGCCGCTTCGGCGGTCGCTGGGGGAGGGAAGAAGCCGCCCCCGGCCAATGACAAGTCGGCGTCCGGCCGCATGGCCAGGAACGACCGCAACAACAAGCCGATCCGCGGCGAATTTCGATTTGGGAGAGGAGATCGCCCTTGAGTACGTCCATCGCGTCGGCACAGGCGCCGGCGAATAATCTGCGCTGGGTTCAGCTGATCTGCGGCATCATCTGCATGGTGGCCGCCGCCAACATCCAATATGCCTGGACGCTGTTCGTCCCGGAAATCACCCGTGAATTCGGCTGGTCGCGCGCGGCGATCCAGACCACCTTCACCATCTTCGTCGTGGTGCAGACCTGGCTCGCCCCGATCGAGGGCTACTTCATCGACAAGTACGGCCCGCGGGTCATGGTCATGATCGGCGGTCTGTTCACCGGCGCGTCGTGGATGGTGAACTCCTATGCCGACACGCTGACCATGTATTATGTCGGCGCGATCATCGGCGGCATCGGCGTCGGCTGCGTCTACGCGACCTGCATCAACGCGGCGATCAAGTGGTTCCCGGAGAAGCGCGGCCTCGCGGTCGGCCTCACCGCCGGCGGCTATGGCGCGGGCTCGGCCCTCACCATCCTGCCGATCGCCAACATGCTGGCCACGAGCGGCGTGTCCGAGACCTTCTGGTTCTTCGGCCTCATCCAGGGCGGCGTGATCATTGTCGCCTCGCTGTTCCTCAAGGCTCCCCCGAAGGGCCTCAAGGGCTCCGACCGCGTGGCGCAGAGCCGCCGCGACTACGAGCTCGGCGAAGCCCTGCGCACCCCGGTGTTCTGGGTTCTGGCCGCGATGTTCATCGGCACCGTCACTGGCGGTCTGATGGCGGTGGCCCAGCTCGGCGTGATCGCCGAAGACCTCGGCGTGAAGAACTTCCAGGTGAACCTCTACTTCATCACCATGGCGGCTCTGCCTTTCGCGCTCATGCTCGACCGCGTGCTGAACGGCATCTCGCGTCCGCTGTTCGGCTGGATCTCCGACCATATCGGCCGTGAGAAGACCATGTTCGTCGCCTTCGCCATGGAAGGCCTCGGCATCGTCGCGCTCGGCACCTTCGGCCATAATCCGTGGGCGTTCCTCATCCTCTCGGGCATGGTGTTCCTGGCCTGGGGCGAGGTGTACTCGCTGTTCTCGGCGACCGCCGCCGACACGTTCGGAACTAAGAACGTCGCCAAGATCTACGGCACCCTCTATTGCGCCAAGGGCGTCGCGGCACTGCTGGTGCCGTTCGGCAACCTGCTGATGGAAGCGACCGGCACCTGGTCGTCGGTGCTCTACACCGTCGCCGCGATGGACCTGTCGGCCGCCTTCGCCGCCATCCTCGTGCTGCGCCCGATGCTGAAGAAGCATCACGCGGCCAACGCGGTCTGGGCCAAGGAGAACGGCATCACCCTGGCGCCCGCCACGGCCGGCGGCCACTGAGCCCGGCTACCGAACTCGGGAAGGGGACCGCGGCGGTCCCCTTCACCGACCGACATATGAGAAGGGCCTCCGTCGGGAGGCCCTTTTTCTTTGAGCGGCGGAACGAAAGGCGGGCCGTGCCGGCTGCGGCGTCAGGCGGCATCCGCGATGGCGAGTGCCAGATCGGCGAGATACTCGACCTTCGCACTCGCGCCCGGCCCCAGCGCGGTGAGAGCGGCGCGGTCGAACCATTGCGCCTCCAGCGCGTCGTCCGCCGCCTCGCCTTCGCCGGCGCGCCAGCGGCAGAGCACGGAGATCATCGCGAAATGGTGGGCGAGGCGGCCGGCCGAATCATGCTCGATGAAGTCCAGCACGGTGATGAGCCGGGGCGCATCGGCGCGGATGCCGGTCTCCTCGTCGAGTTCGCGCAGCGCCGCGTCGAGATGGCTCTCGCCCATCTCCATGCGCCCGCCCGGAAAGCCCCACAGCCCCTGGTCCGGCGGATTGGCCCGCCGTACCAGCAGCACCTCGCCCGCCCGCACGACGACGGCGAGCACGGCGGGAACGGGGCGGGTGAGGGGGAAGGTAGTCTGGGTCATCGGTTGCAATCCATCATGCCGTCATTCCCGAGCAAGCCCGGCCAGGACGGAACGCGGGGCTGCTCCATCTTCGCACGCACGAGCGGAGCCTTTCTACCGCGCCGCCGCCGCATTCCTGTAGATTGCTGATTCGGGAAACGCTCCACCGCACTACGGGGATATGCATGCGCCGCTCGACCCTCCCGCTCCGCACGGCCGGCCAGATCGCCGCCGTCGCCGCCGCTCTGATGGTGCCACTCCTCGATGCCGGCGCCGTTTCGGCCCAGCAGCCCCCGCAAGCCTGCGGCAATAATGGCGCGGGGTTCGACCAGTGGCTCGCCGGTTTCAAGCAGCAGGCCATCGCCCAGGGCGTGTCGCCGCGCACCGTCGCCGCGGCGCTGAACGGCATCACCTACGACGCCAACGTCGTCGGCACCGACCGTGGGCAGAAGGTGTTCGCACAGAGCTTCTTCGAATTTTCCGACCGAATGGTCGCGAATTACCGCATCCAGCAGGGGCGGGCGCTGATCCAGAAGAATCAGGCGCTGTTCGACCGGATCGAGCAGCAGTTCGGCGTGCCCGGCGCGGTGCTGGTGGCGTTCTGGGGGCTGGAGACCGATTTCGGCGCCTTCATGGGCGACAAGAACACGCTGCGCTCCGTCGCCAGCCTCGCCTGGGACTGCCGCCGGGCGGAGATGTTCCGCACCCAGCTCATGGCGGCGCTGAAGATCATCGATCGCGGCGACCTCACGCCGCAGACCATGCGCGGGCCCTGGGCGGGCGAACTCGGCCAGTTCCAGTTCCTGCCTGATCATTACTGGAATTACGGTGTCGACTTCGACGGCGACGGCCGCGTCGACCTCATCCGCTCGGCGCCCGACGCGCTCGCCTCGGCGGCCAACTACATCAAGGCGCTGGGCTGGCAGCGCGGCCAGCCCTGGCTGGAGGAAATCCGGGTGCCGCCGAACCTGCCCTGGGACCAGGCGGACCTGTCGATCAAGCTGCCGCGCGCGCAGTGGGCGCGCTTCGGCGTGGCGCGGGCCGGCGGCGGGCCGCTGCCGGCGGACAATCTGCCCGCCTCGGTGCTGCTACCGATGGGCCGCAGCGGGCCGGCCTTCCTCGTCTATCCCAATTTCAACGTCTTCACCGAGTGGAACAACTCGCTCACCTATGCGACCTCGGCGGCCTATCTGGCGGCCCGTGTCGCCGGCGCGCCGCCGTTCAACCGGGGGGCGGGCAAGGCGATTCCCGTATTGTCGCAGTCGCAGGTGATCGAATTGCAGCGCCTGCTCAACGCGCGCGGCCACCATGTCGGCCGGGTCGACGGCATCACCGGCTCGGCGACGCGGCAGGCGGTGAAGGTCGAGCAGATGCGGCTCGGCCTGCCGGCCGATTCGTACCCGACGCCCGATCTGCTGGCCGCGCTGCGCGCCGGGCGTTGAGGCTCACAGCACGGGAATGCCGTGCTGCTTGGCCTTCACTTCCGGCTCGACATGGATGTGGACGAGGATGTCGGCCACCTCCGCTTCCAGCGCGTCCTCGATGCGGTCGCAGATGGCGTGTGCCTCGCTGACCGGCATCTCGCCGGGTACGACGAGGTGGAAGTCGACGAAGATCATGCGGCCGGCCTGGCGCGTGCGCAAGTCGTGCGCCTCGATCGCACCGGTCGCCTCCGCCGCGATCAGCTGGCGGATGCGTGCCAGCGTCTCGCTCGGCACCGCCTGGTCGAGCAGCCCGCCGACACTCTCCTTCAGCACCTTCCAGCCCGACCACAGGATGTTGAGGGCGACCAGCGCCGCCAGGATCAGGTCGAGCCTCTCCCAGCCGCTCAGCGCGGCGACGATGACGCCGAGCAGCACGCCCGCCGAGGAGATGACGTCGGTGAGCAGGTGCCGGCCGTCGGCGATGAGGGCGGGCGAGCGGGCCCGGCGCCCCGTGCGCATCAGCACGGCGCACCAGACGGCATTGATGACGCCGGCCGCCGCATTGACCGCCAGCCCGCGCGGCGCGGCGTCGAAGGGCTGCGGATCGAGCCAGCCGAAATAGACCTCGCGGAAGATCGACAGCGCGGCCACCACGATGAGCACACCGACGATGACGGCGGAGAAATACTCAGCCTTGGCATAGCCATAGGGGTGGGCGGCGTCGGCCGGCTTGGCGCTGACCCGCAGCGCCAGCACCGCCACCACCGCAGTGGCGACGTTGACGATGCTCTCCAGCGCGTCGGAATAGAGCGCGATGCTGCCCGTCAGCACGAAGGCGAGATATTTCAGCCCCAGCACGAGGATGCTGATGCCGACATTGATCAAGGCGATCCGTGAGGTCAGGGTCATCCGCGTCGCCGCTCGTTCCGGTGCGTATCCGGCGCCCGGCGCCGCTTGTCGCAGCGCTTAGAGCGTAAGCGGCAAAAAATCAAGTAACTCCAAATACTTGCAAGTCATTCTCAGAAGCATTCGCGTGGCGTCGTGCCGCTCACGCATTGACCGCGCGCGGCATGATCGCGCCGCGATGGCGGATTACCCGCCCGGCGAGGTCATGGCCGGCCTCAGCGGCCGCGGCGGGCGCGGCGCCATTGAGGCGAGCGGCGAGATAGGCGGCGTTGAAACTGTCGCCGGCGGCGGTGGTGTCCACCGGCTCGACCGGCTGGGGGACCGGCACGAGATGCGACGTGCCGCCAAAAAACACCAGCGCGCCTTCGCCGCCGTTCTTCACCACGACCTCCGGCACGCCAAAGGTTGCCAGCCGCTCGCCAACGGCGGCGGGCGAGCCGTCTCCCCACAGCATCACCTCGTCCTCGAAGGTGGGCAGGGCGATGGTGGTGCGCTTGAGTGTCTGGGCATAGACGGTGCGGGCACGAGCG
Source organism: Ancylobacter sp. VNQ12 (assembly GCF_049445835.1). Classification (NCBI taxonomy): domain Bacteria; kingdom Pseudomonadati; phylum Pseudomonadota; class Alphaproteobacteria; order Hyphomicrobiales; family Xanthobacteraceae; genus Ancylobacter; species Ancylobacter sp. VNQ12. The sequence goes on from NZ_JBMSDU010000005.1 coordinate 27,905, forward strand.
AGGTCGCCGCCCCAGCCGCGCGGACGGAAATTGCCGTCGAAGACGATGCGCGCGCCCCGCTCGCGGGCGAACTCCAGCGTCGCCAGCAGACGGCCGAGGCCGACATTGGAATAGAGCGACAGGGTGATGCCGGAGAGGTAGATGACGCTCGCCTCGATGATCGCCTCGGCGACGGTCTCCCAGCCCGGCAGTTCGAACAGCTCGCGGGCCGGCGAGGTATCGCGCCAATAGGTGAAGCTGCGCTCGCCGCGCGCGTCGGTGTCGATGACATAAAGCCCGACATTGCGGCCCGGCACGCGCAGCATCTGCCCGGTGCCGATGCCCTCGGCCTCGGCGGCGGCGCGGATAGCGTCGGAATAGCGGTCATCGCCGAGCGCAGTGGCGTAGGCCACCTCGACACCGGCGCGGGCGAGGTAGATGGCGGTGTTGAAGGTATCCCCGCCATAGGCCGCGCCGTAGCGCCCATCCGCGCCACGCGCGAATTCGGCCATGACCTCGCCGATCGAGATGACCTTGGACATGTGTCCTCCTTCGGCGAACTGCCGTTTATTGCCTGCCCTGCATCGGGGCGGGAGACTCGCCCCATTCGGCGGCGAGGGCAAGCGCATCGGCCGGCGTGCGCGCAAACATTGGGGTCCGGCGCGCGCTCACTGCGGCTGAGCGGGCATATCGATGATGCGGACGGGACTGCTGACCAGAGGGGCGGCCGGTGCCGATTCGGATGGGGCGGGCGGCACGGCCGCCGCCTCGTCCGGTGCGGGGGCCTCGGGCTCCGGCGCGGGCACATAGGCTGGCAGCTCGTAGCGCCGCTCGATATCGGCGGCCCGTGTCTCGTTCAGCCCGGTGAGACAGCTCATCCGCTGCTCCAGCACGCCGACGCCGCCGAGGCGCCCGCCGATCGTCTTCTGGCCGCCGCCGCCCTCATAGGGGGCGATGCTCTGGCATTCGAAGTTGCGCCAGTTCACGAACCGGCTCTGCGCCTCGTCGAGCAGCGCGATCCAGCGCCTGCGCTGCGCCGGCTGGAGTTCCGCGCGCGCCTCGATCGCCTCCCGCGCCGCCGCGACGACGTGCTCGACATGGCGCTCGCTGGCCCGTTGCGCCCGGCTGAGGCAGTCGAGATAGACGCGGGGCTCCCCCGTGCCGCGCACGCAGGCGGGCGTTTCCTCCGCCCGCGCGGGTAGCGCGAGAATGGCGATCGGCGCCAGCGCGAGCGCGCATTTCAGTAGCGGGACGACGGCGTGCGGCACGTCTCGGCTCCTTACTGTGGCGGTGGTTCAGTCGGTCCTCAGGCCGCCCGTGCCTCATCGAGGAAGCGGCCCATGCGCTCCAGCGCGCGGGTGATGTTCTCCGCCGAATTGGCATAGGACAAGCGGATATAGCCTTCGCCATGCACGCCGAAATCCGGGCCGCCAATGGTGGCGACGCCGGCCTCGTCGAGCAGGGTCGCGGCGAGCTTCTTGGCCGATGTCCAGCCGGTGCCCGCGATGTTGGGGAAGGCGTAGAAGGCGCCCTTCGGCACGGCGCAGGAGACGCCCTCCAGTGCGTTGAGCCCCGCGACCACCAGATGGCGGCGGCGGTCGAATTCGGCGAGCATGCGGGTCACGCAGTCCTGCGGGCCGGTGAGGGCGGCGATGGCGGCGAACTGGGCCGGCGCGTTGACGCAGGACCAGGCATTGACCGCGAGCTTGCGCATCGCCTCGAACAGCCCCTCCGGCCACAGCGACCAGCCGAGCCGCCAGCCGGTCATGGCATAGGTCTTCGACCAGCCATTGAGCAGGATCAGCCGGTCGCGGATCTCGGGATAGGCCAGCAGCGTGGTGTGGGCCTCGCCGTCGAACAGGAACTGGTCGTAGATCTCGTCGGACAGGATCACCACCTGCGGATGCGCGGCCAGCCCCGCGACCAGCTTGTCGATCTCCGCCTTGGGGGTGATGCCGCCGGTCGGGTTGGCGGGCGAATTCAGGATGAGGAGGCGCGTCTGCGGGGTGATGAGCGACAGCGTCTCCTCCGCCGAGAAGGCAAAGCCGTTCTCCTCGCGGATCGGCACCGGCACGGGCTTTGCGCCGGTGAACTCGATCATCGAGCGGTAGATGGGAAAGCCGGGGTCGGGATAGAGGATCTCCGCGCCCGGCTCGCCGAGCATGAGGATGGCGCTGAACATCGTCACCTTGCCGCCCGGCACGATCACCACCCGGCCGGGATCGATCTCCAGCGAGAAGCGCCGGTGGATGTCCCCCGCCACCGCCTCGCGCAGCGGCTGGATGCCGGTGGCCGGGGTGTAGCCGTGCTGGCCGTCGCGCAGCGCCTTCACCGCCGCCTCGACGATGTGCTCGGGGGTCGAAAAATCCGGCTGGCCGATGCCGAGATTGATGATGTCGCGACCCTGCGCCGCCAATGCGCCGGCGCGCGCCAGCACCGCGAAGGCATTCTCCTCGCCGATGCGCTCGAAGGCGGCGATAGGGTGGGGCCTGAAGCCGGCTGCTGGCGTCATCTGTTCCTCCGGTTCGGCTCTGCGGGCCGAATAGCGAGAAATCGCTTGTAGTTTGCGCAAAGCTGTCACACGGACAGCGCGGGGGTTCAAGTGCCGCGCGGATGTGAGTTTCGTGCCGGCGAAAGGGGGACGTGCCATGCCGCTGGACGACGCGCAATATCCTCTCGGCGACGTGGTCGATACCGCGCCGGCCCGGCGCCCCACGCGCGTGGTGATCCCCGGTACGCATGTCGATCTGGTGCCGTTCGATGCGGCCGCGCACGGCCCCGCGCTCTATGCGGCGGCGCACGGGCCGGAGAAGGAAGCGATCTGGGCCTATCTGCCCAACGGCCCCTATGAGGATTATGCCGCCTTCGACGCCAATTATCAGGCGGCGGCGCTGCGCGACGATCCGCTGATGTTCGCCATCATCGACAAGGCGAGCGGGGTCGCCGTCGGCCACGCGACCTATCTGCGGATCGACCCGGCGAACCGGACCATCGAGGTTGGCCACATTCTCTACACGCCGGCGCTGATGCGCACCCCCGGCGGCACCGAGGCCATGTATCTCATGGCCCGCCATGCCTTCGAGACGCTCGGTTACCGGCGCTATGAGTGGAAGTGCAACGCGCTGAACGCGCCCTCGCGCCGCGCCGCCCTGCGCTATGGCTTCCGCTTCGAGGGCATCTTCCGCCACCACATGATCGTCAAGGGCCGCAACCGCGACACCGCCTGGTTCGCCATGCTGGAAGAGGACTGGCCGCAGCTCGCCGTGGCGTTCGAGAGCTGGCTGGCGCCGGCCAATTTCGACACCGAGGGCCGGCAGATCGCCCCGCTCTCCCTGCTGAACGCCGCCGCGCTCGAGGTCGAGGGCCGGACCTTGCGCCGGGCCAGCCTGGAGGACCTTCCCGCCGTGGAGGCTGTGCAGCACGGGGCCTATGCGCGCAACCGCGCGCTGCTCGGCGTCGAGCCGGTGCCGCTGCTGTGGGACTATGCCCGCGTGTTCCGCGAGCGCGAGGTGTGGGTGCTCGACGGGGCGGCCGGTCTCGACGGCGTGCTGGTGCTGCAACTGCGCGCCGACGATCTGCTCACCGACAGCGTCGCGGTGTCGCCGATGGCGCAGGGCGGCGGGGTCGGCAACCTGCTGCTCGCGGCGGGTGAAACGCGCGCCCGGGCGCTCGGCCGGCGCACCGTGCGGCTCTATACCGGCGAGCCGCTCTCGGCCAATATCCACTGGTATCGCCGCAAGGGCTACTCCATCGAGCGCGTCGAGCAGATGCCCGACCGCCGGCTGGTGCACATGGCCAAGACGCTGGACTGAGGCGACCGCGCGGAGCCTTTCCTTGCGCGCGGCGGCGGATCGCTTACATTTGGGCAAAGCCCGATCACTGGACGTTGGATGATGAGTTACGTGGAGGCGGCCGGCGCGCCGCTGCGAAAGACCGGCCATATCAAGCTGCACGGGCCGGAAGGTTTCGCCGGCATGCGCAAGGCTGGCCACCTGGCCGCCGAGGCGCTCGACCTCGTGCACGAGATGGTGGCGCCCGGCGTCTCGACCAAGGCGATCGACGACGCGGTGTTCGAATTCGCCATGGACAACAACGCGCTGCCGGCGACGCTGATGTATCGCGGCTACCGCCACTCGACCTGCACGTCGATCAATCATGTCGTCTGCCACGGCATCCCCAGCGACAAGCCGATGCGCGAGGGCGACATCGTCAATGTCGACATCACGCTGATCGTCGACGGCTGGTACGGCGATTCAAGCCGCATGTACCCGGTGGGCGAGATTCCGCGCCGGGCCGAGCGGCTGCTCGACGTCACCTATGAATCGCTGCTGCGCGGCATCGCCGAGGTGAAGCCGGGCCACCATGTCGGCGACATCGGCGCGGCGATCCAGGAATTCGTCGAGCCCTTCCACATGAGCGTGGTGCGCGACTTCTGCGGCCACGGCGTCGGCCAGCTGTTCCACGACGAGCCGAACATCGTGCATGTCGGCCGGCGCGGCGACGGGCCGGAGCTGCTGCCCGGCATGATCTTCACCATCGAGCCGATGATCAATCTCGGCCGGCCGCATGTGAAGGTGCTGTCCGACGGCTGGACCGCGGTCACGCGCGACCGCTCGCTCTCGGCCCAGTTCGAGCACGCCGTCGGCGTCACCGAAACCGGCTGCGAGATTTTCACCTTGTCGCCCAAGGGCTATCACAAGCCGATCTTCAGCAACGGATGAGCCCGGCTCCATGGCGCGGCGGCGGGGCGGGCTGAGCGGCGAGGCGGAACCGGAGGGCGAACTGCCCCCGGCAGCGCCTGTCGCCGACGGCTTCAACGAGCCCGCACCGCATTTCCTCGGCCATCGGACGAGGCTGCGCGAGCGGTTCCGCCAGTCGGGCGGGGATGCGCTGCCCGACTACGAACTGCTCGAACTCGTGCTGTTCCGCGCCGTGCCCCGCGCGGACGTGAAGCCGCTGGCCAAGGCGCTGGTGGACCGCTTCGGTTCCTTCGCCGAGGTGATCACCGCCACGCCCGCCCGGCTGCGCGAGGTGAAGGGCGTGGGCGAGGCGATCATCACCGAGTTCAAGCTGATCGGCGCCGCCGTGCAGCGGGTGACGCGCGAGGGGCTGAAGGCGCGCCCCGTGCTGTCCTCCTGGAGTGCGGTCATCGCCCATTGCCGGGCCTCCATGGCCTTCGCCGCGCAGGAGGAATTCCGCGTGCTGTTCCTCGACAAGCGCAACCAGCTGATCCTCGACGAGGTGCAGCAGCGCGGCACGGTGGACCACACGCCGGTCTATCCGCGCGAGGTGGTGAAGCGGGCGCTGGAGGTGGCGGCAAGCGCCGTCATCCTCGTGCACAACCACCCGAGCGGCGACCCGACGCCCTCGCAGGCCGATATTCAGATGACCAAGACCATCATCGATGTCGCCAAGCCGCTCGGCATCGAGGTGCACGACCACATCATCGTCGGCAAGGGCGGGCATGCCAGCCTGCGGGGGTTGCGGCTGATCTGATCCGCAGCTTTCGCGCCGTTGCTTCGACGGGAGAGGTGTGGGATGGCAGGGCTCGCCGAGGCGCGCGCCGTGCGCGCTGCGGGTGCCGAAGGTATCGCGCTGTCATGACTTCCCGAGAGGCGGCGTCCGGCGCCTCCCCCGCCATTCCGCTCTCCGCCTATGGCCATCTCCTCGCCATCTACATCGTCTGGGGCGGTTCCTACATGGCGGTGAAGGTGAGCCTTGCCGGCGGCCCGGCAGCCGTGACCGTGCTGCAGCTGCAATCGACGCGCCTGTGGCTCGCTTCGGCCTTGCTCGCGCTCGCCACCCTGGTGCGGCATGGCCTGCCGCCGCTTCCCTCCCGCCGCGACATCGCCATCTGTGTCGCCAGCGGCCTGGTCATGTGGATGGGTGGCAACGGGCTGGCGACGCTCGCCTCCCGCCATGCGACGTCGAGCTTCATCGTCATGGCGATGGGCGCGATCCCGCTCTGGGCCTGCCTGCTCGATCTCGTGGTCGAGCGAGTGGTGCCCTCGCGCCGGGTGGTGCTGGGGCTCCTGCTCGGCCTGTTCGGCTTGTTCCTCGTCGTTTCGCCGACTCTGATCGGCGGGCATGCGGTCATCATCGAGCCGGGCTATGCCGAGCTGACCGTGCTGCTGGTCATCGGCGCGGGACTGAGCTGGTCGTTCGGCACCATCATCCAGCGCCCGCTGATGCGGCGCCTGCGCCCGGAATGGGCGGCGACCTTTCAGATGCTGTCCGCGGCGGTGGTGCTGAGCGCGCTGGCGGTGGGCGAGGGGGCGCCGATCCCCAGCGCGCCGAATCTGCCGCAATGGCTCGCCTTCGGATTCCTCACCATCTTCGCCTCGGTGATCGGCCTCACCTCCTACATCAAGGTGATCGGCACGTTCAGCCCGATCATCGCCTCCACCTTCGCCTATGTGAACCCGATCATCGGCGTGTTGCTCGGCTGGATCATCCTCGGCGAGGAACTGGAGCCGGTTTCGCTCGCCGGCCTCGGCGTGGTGCTGGCGAGCATCGCCATCGTGCTGAGCCGGCGCTCGCGATAGGGCGCCCCGCTCAGGGCGCCCGGTTCAGCACCAGCGGGCGCGCCTCTTCCGGCACCTTCATCCAGCCGCCCTCCTCATTGGGAGCGAAGCGCAGCTGGCCGCCGCTCGCCGTTTCCAGTACCAGGTCGCCGCGATCGAGCCGCCAGCGCTCCGGCAGGGTGCGCCCGAGCAGCGGCGCGCAGCCCGGCTCGGGCGCGAGGCGGAAGGCATCTGCCGGTGCCGGCGCTTCCAGGAAGTCGATGCGGCAGCGCATGTTGCCGCCGGTGCGGGTCAGCTCCCATTGGCCGACGATGTCGGCAGGCTGCGCCGCCGGATCGGCAATCCTGGGATTGACGAGAAAATACACCCCGTCAGCCTCGCGCAGCGCTTCCCATGTGCCGCCGACGCCTTCGGTGAACTCCGCCGTCAGCCGTCCCTCGCCGTTGTAGAGCCGGATGGCATTGCCGGGGCCGGGAGCCCAGGAGGCGATGTCGGCGCTGAACAGGATCTGGGCTGCGCAGGCGGTGCGGTCGAACTCGACCGTGAAGGCGGCCGCGCGCGCCGGGTCCTTGCCGCGCTCGCGCAGCGGCTTGCCGCTTAGGGTCAGGGTGCAGTTGCGGTCGCCATCCGCATTGGTGAGGTGATAGGCACCGGCCAGCTGGGCCGCGGCCTCCTCCGGCGAGGGAGAATGCACCGCCGGCTCCTGCGCTGTCTCCCTGGGCGCTTCCTGCGCGAACGGCGTGGCGGCCGGTGCTGCAACCAGAGCAGCGACGGCGGCGAATGCAGCCAAGCCCTTCGAGCCGAACATCGCCATGCTCTTCACGCGCGCGCGGGCAGCGGCGTTTCGGGCACGGGCGTCAGCGGATCGCGGCCTTCCCGCCAGGCGAGCAGATTGTCGACCACCAGCTGCCCCATGGCATTGCGCGTGGCGTGGGTGGCGGAGGCGACATGCGGCAGCAGCACCACATTGTCGAGGGCGACCAGCTCGGCCGGCACATTGGGCTCATGGGCGAACACGTCCAGCCCGGCACTAGCGATCGTGCCTTGCTGCAGGGCACGGATCAGTGCCGGCTCGTCCACCACGGAGCCGCGCGCGACGTTGATGAATACGCCGGTCGGCCCGAGCGCGGCCAGCACATCGGCATTGATCAGATGCGTCGTTTCCGGCCCGCCCGGTATGATGGCGATCAGCACGTCGACATGGCGCGCCAGCGCGAGCAGGTCGGGGTAGTGGTCGTAGGGCAGGCCCTCGACCGCACGCCGGCTATGATAAGCGATCGGGCGCCCGAAGCCGGCAAGGCGACGAGCGATGGCCTGGCCGATGCGCCCCATGCCGACAAGGCCGATGGTGCGGTCGCGCAGCGTCGCAGTGAGGGGGAAGCCCCCCTGCGGCCACAAGCCGGCGCGCAGATGGCGTTCTGCCTGCGGAATCTGCCGAATGGTGGCCAGCAGCAGGCCGATGGTGAGGTCGGCCACCTCGTCGTCGAGCACGCCGGGCGTATTGGTGACGACGATGCCGCGCGCGGCAGCGGCCTCGACGTCCACTGCATCGTAGCCGACACCGAAATTGGCGACGATCTCCACCTTCGGCAGGCGCGCGAGCAGTTCACCCGTCACGCGGCGCTTGCCGCCGGCGGTGGAGCCGACGCCCGTCGCCACCGCACGGATGCGGCCTCCGACCTCGGCGAGCAACTGGTCGGCATCCCCCTGGTCGAGGCGATGAACGGTGAAATGTTGCGACAGCTGGGCTTCGACCATCGGCATCATCGGGCCGGTCTGCAGCAGATCGGGACGGGAGGGTTCGGCCATGATGGGCTCCTCGGCGCGGGGGAGCGTATTCGCCCTCAAAGCGCGGGCAGATTCAAGGCATGCCGTGCGGCAGGGTGAACGATGCGGGGGATACGGTGCCCGGCGTCGGCGACCTCAGGCGGTCTCGTCGGCGACCTCCACCTCGTCGTCGGGCTCGCTTTCGCTGACCGTGCCGAGCTGGCTGGAGAGGTTCTTCTCGATCTTGCGCAACAGTTTGCGCAGGCGTTTGCGGTCCTTGCCGTCGAGGCCGGTGACGATGACGTCCTCCAGCGACTCCCAGATCCCGTCGATGGCGCCGGCGCGCGACCGGCCCTCATCGGTGAGATGCACCCGCACGAGGCGCGCATCGCCGTCCGAGGCGCGGCGTTCCAGCAGCCCCTGCGCCGAAAGCCGGCCAACGGTCTTGGAGGCGGTCGGCGGGCGCACCCGCAGGGCCGCTGCCAGTTCCGTCATCGTCCGGCCATCTGATTCGGCGAGAAGCTTCAGCGCCGTCTCCTGGCCGGGGAACAGCCCGAGATCCTGCAGCCGGCGCGCCGCGAGGGCACGCTGCAGCCTGGCCGCGTGATGGAGCCGATGGCCGATGCTCTTCTCGAAGCCGTCCTTCATGGGCGTCCACGTCCTGTGATCGCGATGAGAGATGCGACGATGCAACTCAAGCGCGATGCCGTGACAGGAGCATGGCTGTAATCTGCTTCGCCGTCAAAGTTATACGAAACTACCCGCGTAAGGGTTGCAGGGACGCGAATTTCGCCTCCACCCTGACGAGAAAGGCGGTGCGCTTGGCGAGGCTGGCGGAGTCCATGCTGTGCAGCGCCAGCCAGAGTTTGCGCGCCCTGGGGTGGATGATGCCGCCCACGCCTTCCATGAGGATGCGCCGGCCCGGCTGTCCCACCCACAGCCACCAGTACCACGGAGAGCCGAGCGTGCTCACCGCCGCCAGCACGCGGATATTGGTGAGCCGGCGTTCCAGTGGCCGGAAGGGCTGCGGCATGCCGAAGGTCTCGAAAGGCACCAGCACGCGGTCGAGCCAGCCCTTGAGCAGGGCGGGAGGGCCGTACCACCAGGTGGGCGCGACGACGATGAGCGCATCCGCCTGCTTCACCCGCGCCAGATGGTCGGCAATGGTTCGGGTGTTCGCGCCGGGCGTGTGATAGGCGAGCCGCTCCTCGCGGCTCAGCACGGCGTCGAAGCCGCTGGCATAGAGATCGATGAGGTCGACCTCGTGCCCGGCGCGCTCCAGCCCACGGATGGTCGCGTCTCGCACGGCGGCGGTGAAGCTCTCGGCGACCGGGTGGCAATAGACGACCAGCGCGCGCATCTCACGCGGTTCCGTGATCGAGGGCCTGGGGCCGGGCGGCGAGCCCGGCGAAGAGATAGGTTTTCCCGCTCTCGAAGGCGAAATCGGGATGTTCCCAGGCGATCATCTTCCCGGGATTGAGCAGGCCGTTCGGGTCGGCTTCGCGCTTGAAGGCGAGTTGCACCGCGTCGGTCTGCTTCATGCCGCCTTCCTCCAGCGTGTAGCGGTGGGGATTGAACACGGGAATGCCGATGGCCTCGTGACGGGCGATGATCGCCTCCAGCCGCTCCTCGGTGGTGAAGCGCACCAGCGGCAGGCCGAAGCAGGTGATCTTGCCGTCGAACCGCACGAATTCGAGATGAACGGGCATCTCGTCGCCGAACTCCGCATGGATGCGCTCGACCAGCGCGAGCTGGTTCGGGAAGGGGTAGAGCGTCTGCAGATAGGTGATGGAGGGCTCGACGCGGAGCGCGCGCAGCGTGGTGTGGTTCCAGGCCAGCTCGTAGAGCGGCGGCAAGCTCTTGGCTTCCTCCGTGCCGACCCGGTCGGAATGGAACAGCACCCTGCCGCCCCAGCGCGCGGTGAAACTGTCGAACGCAGCGCCGGCGATGGGGGCGATCATGGCGAGCACGATGTGCTGCCCCTCGGGGAGATAGCGGCGGTGGCGCAGGAAAAAGCGCTGCGGCACCGGCGCGGCGATGACCGAGACCAGCTTCTTGAGGATGGCGTCCTGCTCCCCCAGCGCATTGGCATAGGCCGCCGCCTCGCCGAAGCTGTCGAAGCCGACGATCACCTGGATCCAGTCGAAGGCCGGCGTGAGGGGCATCTCGACCTCGAGGATGATGCCGTTGGTGCCATACGCATGGGCGACCTTCTGCACGTCCTCGCCGGTGAGCTGGAGGATGCGCGGGCTCGCCTCCATGGTGAGGATGCGCAACCCGATGATGTTGCCGAGGTCACGCAGGCCTCCCCAGGTGATCGAGCCGACGCCGCCCGAGCCGCCGGCTATGAAGCCGCCAATGGAGGCCGAGCGATAGGTGGAAGGGTGCAGGCGCAGCTCCTGTCCGGACGAGCGGCAGGCATTGTCGATGTCGGCGATGATCGCCCCGGTCTGCGCCCGCACCCGGCCGGTGGAGATTTCCAGCACCTTGTCGAGGCGGGAGAGATCCAGCACCACGCCACCGGCCAGCGGCATGGCCTGGCCGTAATTGCCGGTGCCGGCGCCACGCGGGGTGACCGGGATGGCAAGCGCGAAGCAGGCTTCCAGCACGCGCCGCACCTCCTCCTCGCTGGCGGGCGAGACGACGAGGTCGGCGCTCACCTCGTCGAGCTGGCGCTTGAGCGGCGGCGAGTACCAATAGAAGTCCCGGCTTTTCTGCCGCATCAGCGCCGGATTGTCCTCCAGCGCGATGCCGTCGAGCCGGGCCTTCAGCGCGGCAAGGTCATAGGCCGGATTCTCAGCCATTGCGGCGCTCCATCAACTCGTCGAGTTCGGCATAGTCGGGCGGCGTGGTGTCGATCGCCTTGCCCTGGCGCAGCACGGTCCGATCCGCCTGCGGGCGGGCGAGAAGCTCGTTCAGGCTGCGGGCGCTGAAGATCGAGAGATCCGCCGCGGCACCTACGCTAAGCGTACCAGCCCGTAGCCCCATCCGTCCGGCCGGCGTTCGCGCGATGATGGACGGCCAGTCGGCAAAGGGATGGTCGAGATGGGCAATGCGCGCCGCCTCGCGCCAGGTTTCCACCAGATCGAGGTCACCATAGGCATAGAACGGGTCGCGGGCATTGTCGCTCGCCACCATCACCTCGATGCCGCGCGCCTTCATCTCGTGCAGCAGCGTGACGCCGCGCCAGCGCGGCGTGCGGCCGCCGACCCGGTCCTGGAGGTAGAGGTTGCACATGGGCAGCGAGACCACGCCGATGCCGGCCTGTGCCGCCATGTCGAGCGTGCGGTCGACCTCCGTCTCGGTCTGCCGAGCGATGGAGCAGCAATGGCCGGTAAGAATCCGCCCGCCGAAGCGGCGCCGCAGCGCCGTCTCGGCGATGAGGGCGAGCGAACGGGCGGCGGGATCGGCGCTCTCGTCGACATGGAAGTCGAGATCGAGGCCATGGTGCTCGGCGGCCGCGAAGATGCGGTCCAGCCCATCCTGTAGTCCGGGCGACATGTAGGTGACGGCGCCGAGCACGCCCTGATGCGTGCGCACCGCCTCGACCAGCGGCGTGAACTCGGCATCGTCCAGTACGAGATCGATGGGCGTGAGCGCGACCGCCTGAAGCGCGATGCGATCCCGCCAGCGTTCGCGCATATCGCCGAAGACCGGCCAGGAAATCGCCGTTTGCGGGCCGATGGAATCGAGATGGGTACGGATGGCGACCGTGCCATGCGCGAAGGCGCAGCGTAGGGCGAAGTCCATCCGGCGGCGCACATCCTCCGCATGCCAGTTCGCCCGGCGGTCCGCATCGGCGGCGGCGAGCGCGCCGGCGAAGCTGCCGTCCGGGTTCGGCGCCCGCTTCCAGATGAAGCCCTTGTCGAGATGGGTGTGGATATCGACGAGGCCGGGCAGGATGAGCCGCCCGCCGAGATCGAGCCGGGGCAGCCCGGCGGATGCGGCGCCGGGCGGCGTCAGCGCCGCGACCCGGCCGTCCGCGATGGTGATGTCGAGCCGGGTAAGGCCCTCGGCATCCGCCGCGCCCGGCGACGCATCCAGCAGGTAGGCGGGTGCCCGGACATTGCCGAGCACATAGCCGGAGGGCAGATGGGCAAGATCGACGCTCGGCTTCGTCATCGCGCGTCCATTTCGCTCTCGTGCCAGCGCCGCAGCACCAGCCAGGAGATGAGGCTGAGCACGGCATAGATCAGGATGCCGGCCAGCGAGATCAGCAGCAGCGCCGCGAACAGCCGGGGAATGTTGAGACGGTAGGCCGATTCCACGATGCGGAAGGCAAGGCCGGAGCCTGCCCCGGCCGAGCCCGCCGCGATCTCGCCGACTACGGCGCCGATCAGCGCGAGGCCGCCGGCGATGCGCAGGCCGCCGAGGAAATAGGGCAGGGCGGTCGGCAGCTTCAGCTGCACCAGCGTCTGCCAGCCGGAAGCGCCGGACAGCCGGAACAGGTCGCGCAGATTGGGATCGATCGACTTCAGCCCGAGCGTCGTGTTCGACAGCACCGGGAAGAAGGCGACCAGCCAGGCACAGACCAGCACCGCCGAGTCGGTGGAGAGATAGATCAGCATGAGCGGCGCCACCGCGATGACCGGCGTCACCTGCAGGATCACCGCGATGGGGAACAGCGAGAATTCGACGATGCGCGAGGAGGCGAAAACCAGCGCCAGCGTGACGCCGCCAAGCACCGCGATGAGCAGCGCGATCAGCGTGGTCTCCAGCGTCACCAGCATGGACTGGAACAGCACCACCCGGTCGTTGAACAGCGTGGTGGCGACCAGCAGCGGGCTGGGCAGGATGTAGGGTGGCAGGTTGTTCAGTCGCACCACGGCTTCCCAGCCGATCACCACCAGCGCCAGCACGGCGAGGGGCAGCAGCCAGCGGAAGGGCGATTGCTCCATCGCGGCGCCCCCTATGCCGCTTCCATCGCCCGCGCCAGCGCGGTCGATGTCTCGCGGCACAGGCCGACATATTCGGGCGAGGTGCGGAAAGCCTCGTCGCGCGGCTGGTTCGGGTCGATCGCTACTTCTGCGTGGACCCGGCCCGGCCGGGCGCGGAACACCAGGATGCGCGAGGACAGGTAGACCGATTCGAACACCGAATGGGTGACGAAGACGATGGTGCAGCTGAGGCGCTTCCACACCTCCAGCAGATCGTTGTTGAGCTTGAAGCGGGTGATCTCGTCCAGCGCGGCGAAGGGCTCGTCCATCAGCAGCAGGCGCGGCTTCGTCACCAGCGCGCGGGCGATGGAGACGCGCATCTTCATGCCGCCGGAAAGCTCGCGCGGATAGGCGTCACGGAACTGCGACAGCCCCACCATCTCCAGCGCCTCCATGATGGCGGGTTCGGCCGCCCTCGCGCTCACCCCGGCGAGGCGCAGCGGCAGGTGGACATTGCCGAACACGCTGGCCCACGGCATCAGCGTCGGCTCCTGGAACACGAAGCTGATCGAGGGCCGGCCGCTGGCGCGCCGCGCGGTCTCCTCGCCATTCCAGTCGATGTGCCCCGCCGTCGGCTCGGCGAGGCCGGCGATGAGGCGCAGCGCGGTGGACTTGCCGCAGCCGGAAGGCCCGAGCAGCGACAGGAACTCGCCCTGCCGCACCTGCATGTCGAGGCCGTCCAGCGCCGTTACGGAGTTCGCGAACCGCTTGCCCACCCCCTTCAGGGCGAGAAGCGGCGCGGTGGCGGGTGGGGTGTCGTCTGTGGACAGCGTCATTCTCTCACGTCGTTTCAGACGAACCCGTCTATGCCTGCCGGACGACGGCGCCGATCGCATTGACCACAAGGCGCGCGGCGGTCAGCGCCGACAGGCCGTCAATGTCGGCCGGGGGATAGAGTTCGACAAGGTCGAACCCGGCGATCCTCGCGCGCTTACCCACGCCGGCGATCAGGTCGATCACCTGCGTATAGGTGAGGCCCCCCGGCGTGCGCGCCGCCACGCCCGGCATGATGCCGGGATCGAGGCCGTCGCAGTCGAGGGTGATGACGACTTGCGCACCGTCCGGAATATGCCGGAGAGCGGCGTCGACGCCCTGCGCGTGCACCTCGCGGGCGGTCACGAGGTGGCTGCCGAAGCTTCGCGCGGCCTCGATTTCCGTGCGGCGTGCGCTGCCGACGCTGCGGATGCCGACCTGCACCATGCCGGCGACATGGGGCATCTCGCTGGCCCGGCGCATCGGGTTGGAATAGCCGTAACGCTCGCCGAAGCGCTCGTCGCGCCAGTCGATATGGGCGTCGATTTGCAGGATCCAGATCGGTCCGTGCCCGGCAAAGGCGCTGAGGAAGGGAATGGGCACCGAATCGTCGCCGCCGATGAGGATCGGCACGGCGGGCAGCGCCAGCACCTCGCGCGTCTTCGCCTCGATCCGGGCACGGTTGCCCGCATTGTCGTGCATGATGGTGGGCACGTCGCCGGCGTCGGTGCAACACACCGGCCCGCCATCGAACAGCGGGCCGCCGAGATCGAAATCCCAGTGCTCGACGAGCGACGCCTCGCTCTGGCTCGCCGCGCGGATGGCGTCGGCGGCCAGAGCATAGCCGCTGCTGTCCTGGTCGGGGTAATTGCTGCCATGGCCGGCGCCGAAGATCACCGCACGGGGCGTGCGGCCTTCCGCGAGACGATCGGGCAGGCCGAGAAAGGGGTACGCGGCGGTCATTGCCGGGCTACTTCGCCAGTTCCTTGCCGACGCCCTTGTTCACGAATTGCAGCGTGTAGGACTTCTTGTAGTCGATGTTGGGCGCGACGACCTTGGCCCCGACCATCTTGTCGTAGAAGCTCTTGACCTTGGCGTCGGTCATGGCGCCGACGCCAAGCGTCTTGGTGTCGCCGGAATCGACGATGCCGTACTCCTTCATCTTCTCGATGGAGAAGGCGATCATCTCGTCGGTCATTTCCGGATTGTCTTTTTTGATCAGCGCGTTGGCTGCGGTGTTGTCGCCATAGAGGTAATTGTACCAGCCGATGATCGAGGCATCGACGAAGCGCTGCACCAGGTCCGGGTTTTGTTGTACCAGCTGGGTGCGGGTCTCGATCGTGGTGGCGTAGGTGTCGAAGCCCTCATCCGCCAGCAGGAACAGCTTCGGCTTGAAGCCGCCCTGCTTCTCCACCGCATAGGGCTCGGAGGTGATGTAGCCCTGCATGGCGCTGTTCTTGTCGGCGAGGAACGGCGCGGCGTTGAAGGTGTAGGGCTTCACTTGGCTTTCGCTGAAGCCGTAATCGGCCACCAGCCACTGATAGTAGCTCGCCAGCCCCTCCTTGGAGATGAACAGGGTGCGGGTCTTCAGATCCTCGAAAGTGGCGACGTCCGGGTGCGCGATCAGCACCTGCGGGTCCTTCTGGAACATGGCCGCGACGATCACCGTCGGGATGCCTTCCACCACCGAGGAGAAGGCCTGCAGCATGTTGGCGCCCATATAGAAGTCGATCTTGCCAACCGGCAGCAGCAGCCGGTTATTGGCTTGCGGCCCGCCGGGCAGGATGGTCACGTCGAGGCCGTATTTCGCATAGGTGCCGTCGACCACGGCCTGGTAGAAGCCGCCATGTTCGGCCTGCGCCACCCAGTTGGTGCCGAAGGTGACCTTGTCGACGGCCCTTGCCTCCGGTGTGAAGCCTATGGTGCTAAGGGCGAGGGCGGCGAGCGCCGGCAGGCAGGAACGGAAGCGGGGAAGGCGGAAGCGCATCGATGTCTCCATCGCGATACGATGAACGGTGTGCGAATGTGCCGTCATGATAGGCGAGCTTAATCTCGATGCACATATGCACGTGTGACTGCTACGTCGTTTCCCCCAGCCTGGATCTCACTTCTCTGGAATTCGCCGATGCTGCGCCATTTGCTGCCCGCCGTCATTCGCCGCCCCTTCGCCCGTTACAGCCATGCCGTGGAGGTGCCCGCCGGGGCGCGGCTGCTGCTGGTTTCCGGCCAGCTCGGCATTGGCGTGGATGATGCCATCCCCGAGAGCGTCGAGGCGCAGGCGGCGATCTGCTTCCGTGCCATCGCCGCCTGCCTTGCCGAAGCCGGCATGGAAGTGGGCGACATCGTGCGGCTCAACGCCTATGTGACGGATCGCGCCCATCTCGCCGACTACATGGCGGCGCGCGACCGCTTCATCGCCGATCCGCCGCCGGCCTCCACGCTGATGATCGTCTCCGGCTTCGCCCGACCGGAATTCAAGGTCGAGGTCGAGGCGCTGGCCGCCCGGCGCGATTGAGCCTAAAAGCCCTTCTGCCTTTCACCGGACTGTCTGCCATGCCCCCCAAACGCTTCTGGACCGAACTCGCCTGGACCGATTTTTCCGCCGGCGACACGGAAAACTGGATCGCCGTGCTTCCCGTCGCCGCCGTCGAGCAGCACGGGCCGCATCTGCCGGTCGGCGTCGATACCTTCATCGGCGAGGGCTACCTGAAGGAGGTGGCACGGCTGCTCCCGGCGGAGGTGCCGGCCGTGTTCCTGCCGATCCAGGCCATCGGCAAGTCGAACGAACACATCCATTTTCCCGGCACGTTGACGCTTTCCGCCGACACGGTGATCCGCGCCTGGACCGAGATCGGCGAGAGCGTGTACCGCGCGGGCGTGCGCAAGCTGGTCATCGTCAATTCGCATGGCGGCAATGTGCCGATCCTTGATATCGTGGCGCGCGACCTGCGTGCCCGGCTCGGCATGCTGGTCGTCACCGTCTCCTGGCACCGCTTCGGCTATCCCGAGGGCCTGTTCTCCACGCAGGAGCGCCAGCACGGCATCCATGCCGGCGGGGTCGAGACCTCGCTCATGCTGGCCTTCCGGCCCGACACGGTGCACGAAGAGGAAGTGCGCGACTTTCCACCCGTCACGCTGGCCATGGAGCAGGAATTCTCCTTCCTGCGCGCCGGCACGCCGGCCGGTTTCGGCTGGATGGCGCAGGACATCCAGCCTTTCGGCGCCATGGGCAATGCGACCGAGGCGAGCCTGGAGAAGGGCGAGGCCTGTGCGGCCTATGGCGCGCGCGCCTTCGTCGAACTGCTGGCCGACGTACAGCGCTTCGACCTCGCGCGCCTGCCTGCCGGGCCGCTCGGCGGGGGAGCCAAGTGATGGAAGGTTCCGTGGCCGGTCCTGCCTTTTACGATATTCGCGCCAGTCTCGATGAGACGCGCGCCTATGCGGCACGGGTGCTGGCGCATTTCGGCGCCGCGCCGGAAAACGCGCGCATCACCGCTGCGGCGCTGGTGAGTGCGGAGGCGGACGGGCTCGGCACGCACGGCCTCGCCCGCCTGCCGAGCTACAGCGCCATGGTCGCGGCCGGCAAGATCGACGGCCATGCCGTGCCTTCCTGCCGGCGGGTCGCGCCGTCCGTGGTGGCAGTCGATGCCGGCAACGGCTTTGCCTACCCGGCTATCGAACTTGGCCTGCCGCTGCTGGCCGAGGTGGCCCGCGAGACAGGCATCGCGCTGATGGCGATCCGCCGCTCCAGCCATTTCGGCGTCGCCGGCCAGCCGGTGGAGAAGCTGGCCGTTGACGGTCTGGTAGGGCTCGCCTTCTCCAACGCCTCCGCCTCCATCGCGCCCTGGGGCGGCAAGCGGGCAGTGTTCGGCACCAACCCCATCGCCTTCGCCACGCCGCTGAAGGGGCGCCCGCCCGCCGTGGTCGACCTGTCGGTCGCCAAGGTGGCGCGCGGTAACATCCTCGCGGCGGTGCAGCGGGGCGATGCCACCATTCCCGAGGGCTGGGCCTTCGATCCCGAGGGCAACCCGACCACCGACGCCAAGGCCGGGCTCGCCGGCACCATGGTTCCCATGGGCGAGGCCAAGGGAACGGCGCTCGCCTTCATCATCGAGGTGATGGCGGCTGCGCTCACCGCCTCCACCTTCGCCTTCGATGCGCCGAGTTTCTTCGATGGCAAGGGACCGCCGGCGGCGGTGGGCCATGTCGTCATCGCCATCCATCCCGGCTTTGTCGCGGGCGACGCCTATCTCGACCATCTGGAGCGGCTCGCGCACGCCATCGAGACCGAGCCGGGCGCGCGCCTGCCCGGCAAGCGCCGTCTCGTCAACCGCGCCCGCGCGGCGCGCGAGGGCGTGACTCTCGGTGCCGCGTTGCAGAAGGCACTGGCCGGCATGGGCTTTTCCGGCTGAGCGGGGTGCTCATGCCGGCAGCGTCGACCAGTCCGGATACCAGCCGCCGTCTCCCTTGCGGAACAGCGGACAGCTGATCGGCGCGCGCACCAGCCCCGGCCAGGCGGGATCGATCGCGCCGAGCTTCTTCTGCCAGACATTGGTCTCCTTGATCGCCGTGGCGACGCCGACCACGTTGGCGCCGATGCGCTTCATCAGCTCAAGCTCGGCCGAGACGGTGCCGCCGGTGGAGATGACGTCCTCGACGAGCAGCACGCGCTTGTCCTCCAGCCGTTCCAGCAGGCGAGGGTCGATGAACACAGTCTTCGGCTTGAGCGGTGAGGTGATGGAGACCACCGGGATGGACAGTTCGTCCTCGAACCAGAATTTCCTGGAATAGCTCAGCGGCACGTAGTGGGGATGGCCGAGCTTCCTCGCCACCGAGGCGGCGAGCACCATGCCGAGCGTCGGCATGCCGATCACCACTTCGGGCGCGAGGTCGCGCACGGCCTCGACCATGGCGGAGGACAGCCGGTCCTCCAGCTCGAACGAGTTCTCGGTGATGCAGAGATAGGCGATGGCCGTGTCGAAATCGGGCGGCAGGGCTAGGAAGGGCAGGTCGGCCCAGTCGCCGTCGGGCAGCTTCACCGGATAGCTGTCGGTGTAAGGCGGCGGGCCGAGTTCGCGCAGTTCGGCGGCGGGGATGATGCGGTCGCGATAGGAGCCGCGGTCGAGGTAATTGAGAGGCATGGGAACTCCGGGGCTGGATCGGCATCGAACCAGCAACCGGAATGCCAAAGGCCGCCGGAAACGCCCGGCGGCCTTCGCTACTTTCGTCTCGGGCCGGATGGCCGGCAGGCCGTCAACGGCCGGAGCGGCGTGTTCGGCTTACTTCTTGAAGGCGGCAAGGCCCCGCACGATGACCTCGCGCGCGCCCGCCGCGTCCTTCCAGCCAGCGACGGAGACGGTCTTGCCCTTTTCCAGGTCCTTGTAGTGCGTGAAGAAGTGCTCGACCTGCTCGACGGTGAGGGGCGGCAGGTCCGTGTGGTTCACCACCTTGGCATGGTAGGGGTAGACCGAGTTCGCCGGCACGGCGAGGATCTTCTCGTCGCCGCCCTTCTCGTCGCTCATCATCAGCACGCCGACCGGGCGGGCCGCGATCACCGAGCCGGCCAGCAGCGGGATCGGCGAGATGACGATGACGTCGAGCGGGTCGCCGTCGTCGCCGAGCGTCTGCGGGATGAAGCCGTAATTGCCGGGGTAGAACATCGGCGTATGCAGGAAGCGGTCGACGAACAGCGCGCCCGACTCCTTGTCGATCTCGTACTTCACCGGCGCGCCGCCGGCCGGGATCTCGATGATGACGTGAATCTCGTCAGGCGGATTCGGTCCGGCCGAAATGCGTGAAATGTCCATGAACGGGCTCCAGATCGAACAGGCCGGCGACGCCGGCGAGCAAGGCGCCCTCTCATAAGGCGCGGCGGGCGTGCCGTCGAGACGGGCGGACCCATCAATTCGGCCGACGCACTGTCGCATGCGCACCGATGGCGGCATGGATGCGGGGAAGGATGGGCGATGGAAGCGGCCCCCTCTCCCCGACGGGCGAGGGAGGAAGAGCGTCCGCCGCTCACCAGCAATGACCGGGCAGATTGCGACGCGTGGGAGATGCGCGTCGATATAATATATCAATACGGGCTGGACGTCGTCGTTTGATATGTTGTATCATTTCGGCCATGGAGTTCGCCGATGCCCACCGCGCCTGCCGAGACTGACATCTCCACCATCGTGCCCGCCCATCGGCACGCCGATGAGCATGGACATGCCCATTCCCATTCCCATTCCCATTCCCATGCCCATGTGCATCCGCACCATCATCACGCCCATGGGCCGGGTCGCCGGCACCCTGCGGCGCGTCCCGGCCTGTCTCTCCTGCGGCTGGCGGTCTGGCAGCGGCTCGCCCTCGTCCTGCCGCTGGCGGCGTTGATCTGGGCGCTGGCGCTGGCAGTCATATGGGGCGGGAACGCGTGATGGGAGACGTGCTCGCCTTTCGCGATCTCACCCTCGGCTATGATCGGCACCCTGCCGTGCATCATCTCGACGGCACCGTGCCGGAGGGTGCGCTGCTGGCCGTGTGCGGGCCGAACGGCGCGGGAAAATCGACACTGCTCAAGGGCATAGCCGGAATCCTCGCGCCGCTTGCCGGTCGCATAGAGAGCCGCGTGCCGGCGCGCGAGATCGCCTATCTGCCGCAGGCGGCGGAGATCGACCGCTCCTTTCCCATCGACGTGTTCGACCTCGTTTCGACCGGGTTGTGGCGCCGTACCGGCATGTTCGGCGGCGTCGGCCGTGCCGACCGGGCCCGCATCGAGGACGCCATCGCCGCGGTCGGCCTCGGCGGTTTCGAGGCGCGTCCCATCGGCACGCTGTCCGGCGGCCAGATGCAGCGTACGCTGTTCGCCCGCCTGCTGTTGCAGGAGGCCCGCCTCATCCTGCTCGACGAACCCTTCACCGCGCTGGATTCCGGCACCGTCGCCGATCTCGTCGCGCTGGTGGAACGCTGGAACGGCGAGGGCCGCACCGTGCTCGCCGTGCTGCACGACATGGAGCTGGTGCGCCAGCATTTCCCGCAGACACTGCTGCTGGCGCGCGAGACGGTCGGCTGGGGCGCCACGCGTGAAGTGCTGACACACACCAATCTCAGCGAGGCCCGGCGCATGTGCGAGGCGTGGGACGACAATGCTCCAACCTGCGCGCCCGCACCGGTGAGGGCCGCATGATCTACGATTATCTCTTTGCGCCCTTTGCCGAATTCGACTTCATGCGCCGCGCGCTGGTCGGCGTGCTGGCGCTCGGCCTCGGTGCAGGTCCGGTCGGCGTGCTGATGATGCTGCGGCGGATGAGCCTTGCCGGTGATGCGATGGCGCATGCCATTCTGCCGGGCGCCGCGGTGGGCTTCCTCGCCGCCGGGCTCAATCTCTGGGCGATGACGGCGGGCGGGCTTGTCGCCGGCTTCGCCGTGGCGCTCGGCGCCGGGGCCGTGGCCCGCGCGACGCAGATGAAGGAGGACGCGGCGCTCGCCGCCTTCTACCTCGTCTCGCTGGCGCTCGGCGTGCTGCTGGTCTCGCTGCGCGGGTCCAATGTCGATCTCTTGCACGTGCTGTTCGGCACCGTGCTGGCGCTCGACGACGCGACGCTCATGCTGATCGTCTCGATCACCACGCTCACCCTCGTCGTTCTCGCCGTGC
Organism: Ancylobacter sp. VNQ12; assembly: GCF_049445835.1. NCBI lineage: Bacteria > Pseudomonadati > Pseudomonadota > Alphaproteobacteria > Hyphomicrobiales > Xanthobacteraceae > Ancylobacter > Ancylobacter sp. VNQ12. Next base: position 49,501 of record NZ_JBMSDU010000005.1, read on the forward strand.
TGTGGCGGCCGCTGGTGCTGGAGAGCCTCGATCCCGGCTTCCTGCGCTCGGTCAGCCGGGCCGGCGCGCCGACCCATCTCGCCTTCCTAGCGCTGGTGGTGCTGAACCTCGTCGGCGGCTTCCATGCGCTCGGCACGCTGCTGGCGGTCGGCATGATGATGCTGCCGGCCGCCGCCGCCCGCTTCTGGACGCGCGAACTGACCCCGCTGGTGGCGCTCGCAGTGCTGATCGCCTGCGCATCGGGCGTGCTCGGCCTGCTGGTGTCCTACCATTCCGGCGCGCCCTCGGGCCCCGCCATCATTCTCGTCGCCGGCGGCGCCTATGCGCTCTCGGTGCTGTTCGGACCGGTCGGCGGGCTCATTCCCCGCTTCATGCCGCGCCGCCATCTCGAAGCCTGAGGAGATATCCCATGCTCAATCGCAGAACCTGGCTCGCCGCTCTCGTCGCGGCGACGCTTGTCACCCCGGCCCTTGCACAGGACGCGGCGCCCACCGCGAAGATGCCCGTCGTCGCCACCTTCTCCATCCTTGGCGACTTCGTACGCCAGGTTGGTGGCGATCGGGTGAGCGTCTCGACGCTGGTCGGGCCGAATGGCGACGCGCATGTCTTCCAGCCGGCCCCCGCCGACGCGAAGAAGATCGCCGCCGCGAAGGTCGTCTTCGTCAATGGCCTCGGCTTTGAGGGCTGGATCGACCGGCTGGTGAAATCCTCCGGCACCAAGGCGAAGATCTTCGTTGCCTCCAAGGGCGTCGAGCCGCGCGAAATGGCCGAGGAGGAAGAGGAGGCCGGTCACGACGCGCATGCCAAGGACGCCCACGCCAAAGACGCCCACGCCCACGAGGCGCACGACCATGGCGGCACCGATCCGCATGCCTGGCAGTCCGTGGCCAATGCCAAGCTCTACGTCGCCAACATCCGCGACGGGCTGATTGCCACCGATCCGGACGGCAAGGCCGCCTATGAGGCCAATGCCGCCGCTTATACCGCCAAGCTCGACGCGCTCGAGACCGAGGTAAAGGCCGCGATCGCCAAGATCCCCGCCGACAAGCGCCGCATCATCACCTCGCACGATGCATTCGGCTATTTCTCGGCCGCCTATGGCATCGAGTTCGTCGCGCCGCAGGGCGTCTCCACCGAGGCGGAGGCTTCCGCCAAGGACGTCGCCAAGATCATCCGCCAAATCAAGGCGGAGAAGATTCCGGCCGTGTTCATGGAAAACATCTCCGATCCGCGTCTGGTCAAGCGCATCGCCAGCGAGACCGGCGCGAAGATCGGCGGCGAGGTCTATTCCGACGCCCTGTCCGATGACAAAGGCCCGGCGAGCACCTACATCGACATGATCGAGAACAACATCCACCAGTTCTCCGCGGCGCTGTCGAGCTGAGGGCAACGGCTCCCTCTCCCCCGAGTGGGGAGGAGTGGGGTGAGGGGGCTCGCCGGCATCCGGCGTCCGACCCCTCACCGACCCGCTTCGCGGGCTCCCTCTCGCCAACGGGGAGAGGGAACGTAAAATTTGGAGCGACCTAGATGTCCGACGTGCAGCCCAACAAGATCCCCGTCACCGTGCTGACCGGCTATCTCGGCGCCGGCAAGACGACGCTGCTCAACCGCATTCTCTCCGAGCCGCACGGCAAGAAATTCGCCGTCGTCGTCAACGAGTTCGGCGAGATCGGCATCGACAATGACCTCGTCGTCGGCGCCGACGAGGAAGTGTTCGAGATGAACAACGGCTGCATCTGCTGCACCGTGCGCGGCGATCTCATCCGCATCATCGACGGCCTGCTGCGCCGCAAGGGCGATTTCGACGGCATCATCGTCGAGACCACGGGCCTTGCCGATCCGGCGCCGGTTGCCCAGACCTTCTTCGTCGACGAGACGGTCGGCGCCAAGACCACGCTCGACGCCGTCGTCACCGTCGCCGATGCCAAATGGCTGAAGGACCGGCTGAAGGACGCGCCTGAAGCCAAGAACCAGATCGCCTTCGCCGACGTGATCCTGCTCAACAAGACCGACCTCGTCTCGGATGCTGAGTTGAAGGATGTCGAGCTGCGCATCCGCGCCATCAACCCCTTCGCCCGCATCCACCGGACGCAGAAATCCGACATCGCCATTGACAAGGTGCTGGGGCAGGGCGCTTTCGACCTCGACCGTATCCAGGCGCTCGACCCGGACTTCCTCGAAGGCGGCCACAAGCACTTCCACGACGAGGACATGCAGTCCTTTTCCTTCGCGTCGGACAAGCCGCTGGACCCGGACAAGTTCTTCCCGTGGATCCAGGAACTGACTCAGACGGAAGGGATCAACATCCTGCGCTCCAAGGGCATCCTCGCCTTCAAGGATGACCCGGACCGCTTCGTGTTCCAGGGCGTGCACATGATCCTCGATGGCGACCACCAGCGTCCCTGGAAGGCGGACGAGGCGAAGACGAGCCGCATCGTCTTCATCGGCCGCCATCTCGACCGGGCGAAGCTGGAACAGGGTTTCCTCGCCTGCGTGGCGTGAGGGACGCTGACCCGGGACGTACCACCCGTCATCTCGGATACGGCCTGACGGGCGTTCCGGGATGACGGGGAGGGCGGATAAGGGCCTCCGGCAGTCCGGGATCACGGCGGAGTCGGACGTCCACCCGTGACGGCGGGCGCGATTTGGGCTAACCCGACTGCGTCCTCACGAGAGCCGATCCGCCCATGGCCGCCCTGTCTTCCTCGCCGTCCTCGCTCACCTCCAAACTCCGCAAGCTGGATTTCGGCACCGGCGTCGTCGGTGCGCGGTTCCTCGGCAAGGTTGCGGCGTTCGCCCTCGCCGAGGGCGACGTCGTGCTGGTGGGTGACGAGGAGACGCGGGTCGCCGCGCATAGGGGCGCGATCCTTTCCTTCTCCGCCGATGCCCGCCGCCTGCTGACCGGCGGCGATGATGGGCGCGTAGCGGCGACCTCGCTGGACGGCACGACGCAGACCCTGTTCGAGCAGAAGGGGCGCTGGATCGACCAGGTGGCCGCGGGCGCGGATGGGAGCTTCGCGTTTTCCGTCGGCAAGACCGCGCATTTCCAGCCCGCCAAGGGCGAGCGGAAATCGCTCGACTTCCCCTCGACTGTCGGCGGCCTCGCCTTCGCGCCGAAGGGCACGCGCCTTGCCGTGGCCCATTACGGCGGCGCCTCGCTGTGGTTCCCCAATGCGCAGGCCAAGCCCGAAGTGCTGGAATGGAAGGGCTCGCATCGCGGCGTGCTCTGGCACCCGGAGGGGCGCTTCGTGGTGACGACGATGCAGGAGCCGGCGCTGCATGGTTGGCGCCTGCCGGATGGCGCGCATATGCGCATGTCCGGCTATCCCTCGCGCGTGCGCTCCATGGAGTTCACCAGCGGCGGGCGCTTCCTCGCCACCTCGGGGTCGAGCGAGGCGATCCTCTGGCCCTTTGCCAGCAAGGAAGGCCCGATGGGCAAGCAGCCGACCATGCTGGCGCCGCGCGATGTGCGGGTCTCGGCGGTGGCCGCCCATCCCAAGGACGAGGTCATCGCCATCGGCTATGAGGACGGGCTGGCGATGCTGGTGCGCATCTCCGATGGCGCGGAAATCCTGCTGCGCGCGCCTTCCGGCAGCCCGGTGAGCGCGCTTGCCTGGCGGGCGGATGGCGGAGCGGTCGCCATCGGCACGGAGGATGGCGGCGCCGGCTTGCTCGTGCTGTGAAGAAAAGGTGACGCGGTTCGCGCTGTTGCAGCGCGGCATACTCGACTAGGCTCCAAGCATCGTTCAGCTTGAGGGCCTGCCATGAAGATCGAGGACGTCCGCCGCACCGCCTATTCCATGCCGCTGACCAGCCCTTCCTATCCGAAGGGGCCGTACCGCTTCTTCAACCGCGAATATTTCATCATCACCTACCGCACCGATCCCGCCGCGCTCCAGAAGGTGGTGCCCGAACCGCTGAAGGTCACTGACCCGATCGTCAAATACGAGTTCATCCGCATGCCGGATTCGACCGGCTTCGGCGACTACACCGAGACCGGGCAGGTGATCCCGGTGGAGTTCGAGGGCAAGAAGGGCGGCTACGTCCATTCGATGTATCTCGACGACGAGGCGCCGATCGCCGGCGGGCGTGAGCTCTGGGGCTTCCCGAAGAAGCTCGCCAAGCCGTCCTTCGAGGTCGAGAGCGACGTGCTGGTGGCCAAGCTCAACTATGGCAGCGTGCTCTGCGCCACCGGCACCATGGGCTACAAATATGAGGCGCTCGACAAGGAGGCGATCCTCAAGTCAATGCTGACGCCGAACTGGATGATCAAGATCATCCCGCATGTCGACGGCACGGCGCGCGTCTGCGAGCTGGTCGAGTATTATCTCGAGGAAGTCACCGTGAAGGAGGCGTGGACCGGCCCGGCCGCCCTCGCTTTGTTCCCGCACGCCATCTGCGACGTGGCCAAGCTGCCGGTGCTCGAGGTCGTCTCCGCCGTTCACATCAAATCCGACCTCACACTCGGCCTCGGCAAGGTCGTGTACGACTATCTGAAGGACTGACCGGCGGCGGACTGGGCCTCAACCGAGGCTCAGCCGCTCGCTCACCATGAAGCCGAAGGTCAGCGCGAGACCGAAGGCGATGAGCGCCAGCGCGGCGAGGAATTCCACGCCGCGCAGCAACAGCGCGCCGCCCGAGCCCGGACGGTTCGCGGCGAGGCGCACGGCGGCGTGCTTGGCGAAGACGGCGAGGGCGGCAATCGTGCTTACCGTGATCGCCGTGCCGATGCCCATCAGCAGCGTCGAGACCGCGCCGACCCAGAAGATGCCCTGCGTCAGCGCGAACACTAGGACGAGGATGGCGCCGGTGCAGGGCCGCAGGCCGACCGACAGCACCGCGCCCCACCATTCGCGCCAGCCATTGCCCTTCGGCAGGTCCTCGGGTGCGGGCAGATGCCCGTGGCCATCCTCGCAGGCTTCGCCGGGGGCATGGAGGTGCGCCGGCTCGCCGCGCCAGGCAGCGATGAGCGCGCGGCCCTTGAAATAGGCGAGACGCAGGCCGATCAGCACGATCAGCGCATAGGCGGCGAGCTCGATGATGTAGACCGCCCGGCTCATCGTCGCCGCGGTCGCGCCGATCACCACGGCGAAGACGCTCGCCACCAGGATGGCGGTCAGCGCCTGCGCGAAGGAGCTGGCGAAGGCGAGGCCGATGCCGCGCTTCAGCGTCGCCTCATTGGCGAGGAGGTAGGAGGAGATCACCGCCTTGCCATGGCCGGGGCCGGCGGCATGGAAGATGCCGTAGGCGAAGGAAATGCCTCCCAGCAGGCCGAGCGCGCTGCCATCCTGCTTGGAGGCGCGCACCGCGCTGGTGAGCAGGCGGTAGAACTCCGCCTGCTTGGCGAGGATGAAGCCGGCGATGCCGCCGGATTCGGGCAGTGGCGCCGCGACGCCGAACGGGCTCTGGGCAAGAGCGGGATGGGTCGCGACGATGCCCGCCAGCACGGCGAGCAGTGTCCAGAAGAGCTTGCGGCTCACGAGCAGCTCACCGTCACGCGGTTGGCGAACTGCGAGCCGAAGCTGCTCGCCGATGTCAGGGCGTTGAAGAAACCTTCCGACAGGTTGGTGGTGCCCACGGCCGCCGGGTCCGGGCGGTGCAGGGTCAGGCTGCAGCCGTCGGAGGCGCCGGCGAGCTTGATCGGATCGTCGTCGGCAAGCTGGAAGGCGACGAAATAGGTGGGATCGAACACGTCGAGCGTCATCGCGCCCTTCTTTGCCTGCGCCTGCGCGAAGGGAAGGGTGAAGTGCAGCGTCAGCGATGTACCGTCATAGGTGAGGGAGTAGTCCTTCGGCGGCGCGAACGCGATCGCCTCCTTGCCGCGCTTGGCATAGGTGAAATAGTCGAATTCCTTGAGGGAATCGATGTTCACCTGGGCGAGTTCCTTCAGCGTCTTCTCGCTCGGCTTGCCGTCCGCCGTGGTCTCCAGCCCCTGCAGCGCGTAGCTGGAAAAGCCCTCGTCGAAGGTCCAGGCGTGGCGGACGCCGGTCAGCTTGCCGTCCGGGGCGTAGTCGAGCTCGGAATTCACCGTCACCCACACGTGGGGATGGGCGAGGGCGGGTGCGACGAAGCTTGCGAGCAGCATAACGGTCGCGATGGCGCGTCTGAGCAAAGCCTGGTTCCTCTTGGAGGTAGCGCGCCAGTGGTGCGAGCCGAGTTCGGCGGAATGGTGGCGCACCTTCACCACCGCCCCGTGACAAAGCCGGCAAGCCCCGTGTCAGGCGTTCAGTTCGTCAGCGGCCGCAATCACTTCGGACACGATGGCGCTTACATCGTCATCCGTCGTTCGATGATTGACGAAGCAGGCCCGCAGCGCGAACCGGCCGTGCACTGTGGCATTCGACAGATAGACGCGGCCGCGCGCGATCACGCGCTTCAGGATTGCCGGATTGTCCTTGGTGCGGTGGCGGAAGCACACGGCGCTCAGCGAAACCGGCGCCAGCAGCTCCAGGGCCGGGTTCGCGCGGACGGCTTCCGCCAGAAGCCGGGCGTGGCGCAAATCCTGCCCTATCGCCGCGCGAAACGCCCGGCGCCCATGATATTGCAGCGACATCCACAGCTTCAGCGCCCGGAACCGCCGGGAGAGTTCCATGGATTCCTCGAAGAAGGCAAACGCCTCAACGGGGTCCTCATTGGTGATGCTGACATAGTCGTCGCTGTGCGCGAACGTCCGGCGCGCGATGTCGGGATGGCGGTACAGCAGGCAGCCGCAGTCGAGCGGCTGGTACAGCCATTTATGCGCGTCGAGCGACAGGGAGTCCGCGCCCGCCAGGCCTTCGAATTTCGCCGGCGCCGCCAGCGCCGCCAGCGCGCCATAGGCCCCGTCGACATGCAGCCAGAGCCCCTCACGCCGGGCGATCTGCGTCAATTCGGGCAGCGGGTCGATGGCGCCGGAGACGATGGTGCCGGCGGTTGCGACGATGGCGATGGGCGTATGTCCGGCCGCGCGGTCGGCCGCGATCGCGGCTTCCAGCGCCTCCGGCCGCATGCGGAACTCATCGTCGACGGGGATCAGGCGCAGGTTGTTGCGGCCGATCCCCAGTAGCGCGACCGCCTTCGGGATCGACATATGCACCTGCTCGGACGCATAGATGACGCCGCCGCGAACCCCGGTCTCGTTGGCGGGCAGTATGGCTTCGCGCGCCATGGCCAGTCCCATCAGGTTCGCCGCCGAGCCGCCGCCGCACAGGCTGCCGGTGAAGCCGGCGCAGCCGACGGCTTCCGCCAGCCAGCCGACCACGGCGCGCTCGATCGTTGCCGCCGCTGGCGCGGACCGCCAGGAGGTCACGTTCTGATTGAGCACGGCGGCGAGCAGCTCGCCCAGCGCGCCCACCGGCTCGCCCGAACCGAGGACATAGCCGAAGAACCGCCCGGTGGCGGGGCGCACATGCTCGGCGATGAGGGTGAAGTCCTGCAGGACCTGCCCGCCGCGCCCCTCCTCGGCCCAGGGCCGCGCGAAAAGCTCCGTGGTCTGCCGGCCGCTGGTCGAGGGATAGGCCGCACGCGCATCAAGCGAGGCCCAATAGGTCTTGGCAAGACCCATCGCCTCGTCGGCCAGCCGCGACAATTCCCGATTGGAGATTTCAAGCTCGTTCATGGTGCCGCCCGCCGAAACCTTCGCAGCATCGCTTCTTCGCGCAGAGCGCGCAATCATGAGTGTGAGGGCGGCAGCCCCGAAACGACAACGGCCGCCCGAGGGCGGCCGTTGCACGTTTCACGATCGATCGAAGAGGCTCACGCCGCCTTCTGCGACTTCGGCAGCAGCAGCTTGCGGTTCACCAGCACTTCGGCGATCTGCACCGCGTTCAGCGCCGCGCCCTTGCGCAGATTGTCCGACACGCACCAGAAGGAGAGGCCGTTCTCCACCGTCGCATCCTCGCGGATGCGCGAGACATAGGTGGCGTCCTCGCCGGCCGCCTCGTAGGGCGTGATGTAGCCGCCCGGCTCGCGCTTATCGACCACCAGCACGCCCGGCGCGTTGCGCAGGGCCTCGGTAGCCTCCTCGACGGTGATCGGCTTCTCGAACTCGACGTTGACGGCTTCCGAGTGCGAGATGAACACCGGCACGCGCACGGCGGTGCAGGTCAGCTTGATCTTCGGATCCAAGATCTTCTTGGTCTCCGCCATCACCTTCCACTCTTCCTTCGTGTAGCCGTCTTCCATGAAGACGTCGATGTGAGGGATGACGTTGAAGGCGATGCGCTTGGGGAACTTCTTGGCTTCGACCGGATCCGAGACGAACACGGCGCGGGTCTGCGCGAACAGTTCGTCCATGGCGTCCTTGCCGGCGCCGGAGACGGACTGATAGGTCGCCACCACCACGCGCTTGATCGTCGCCAGATCGTGCAGCGGCTTGAGGGCCACGACGAGCTGGGCGGTCGAGCAGTTCGGGTTGGCGATGATGTTCTTCTTGGCGAAGCCCTTCACCGCATCGGCGTTCACTTCCGGCACCACCAGCGGAACGTCGCTGTCGTAACGGAAGGCCGAGGAATTATCGATCACCACGCAGCCCTGGCGGCCGATCTTGGGCGACCACTCCTTGGACACCTCGCCGCCGGCCGACATCAGGCAAATGTCGGTGTCGGAGAAATCGTGGTGCTCCAGGGCTTTGACCTTGAGCGTCTTGTCGCCGAAAGAGACTTCCGTCCCGACCGAACGGCGGGAGGCAAGCGCGATAACCTCGTCCGCGGGAAAACCCCGCTCGGCAAGGATGTCGAGCATTTCGCGGCCCACATTACCCGTGGCACCGACGATGGCGACCTTGTAGCCCATGATCCATCTCCTGAAGGCCCTGCCATTCACAGGCTCGGGCGAGCGCGGGCTTTTACGCGATAAGGCGCCAGAGGGCAACGGGCGCCCGCGCATTGGCCGCTTTGCGCAGGCTCACTCCGCCGCGTCCACTTCCCCTGTGCGTCCCGTTATCCCGAAGCGGCGCGCCACATAGTCCTCGACGATCTTCTTGAAGTCGTCGCGCAGGCTCGGGCCGCGCAGGGTCATCGCCTTCTTGCCGTCGAGATAGACCGGCGCGGTGGGGAATTCGCCGGTGCCGGGCAGCGAGATGCCGATGTCGGCGTGCTTGCTCTCGCCGGGCCCGTTGACGATGCAGCCCATCACCGCGACGTTGAGCGTCTCGACGCCCGGATAGTGCTTCTTCCATTCCGGCATGGAGGTGCGGATGAAGTCCTGCACCTCGAAGGCGAGTTCCTGGAAGGTGGTGGAGGTGGTGCGCCCGCAGCCGGGGCAGGCGGCGACCAGCGGCACAAAGGTGCGCAGGCCCATGGTTTGCAGCATTTCCTGCGCCACCGTCACCTCGCGGGTGCGGTCGCCATTGGGTTCCGGCGTGAGGGAGACGCGAATGGTGTCGCCGATGCCCTGTTGCAGCAGCACGCCCATGGCGGTGGAGGAGGCGACGATGCCCTTCGAGCCCATGCCCGCCTCGGTCAGGCCGAGATGCAGCGCATAGTCGGCGCGGCGGGCGAGCTCGGCATAGACGGTGATCAGGTCCTGAACCGCCGAGACCTTGGCGGAGAGGATGATCTTGTCGCGCGGCAGGCCGATCTCCTCGGCCAGCGCGGCGGACAGCAGCGCCGAGCGCACCAGCGCCTCGCGGGTGACGGCGCGCGCTTCCGCCGGGCGCGGCAGCTTCGCGTTGGCGTCCATCAGCGCGGTCAGCAGATCGTTGTCCAGCGAGCCCCAATTGGCGCCGATGCGCACCGGCTTGTCGTGCTTGATCGCCAATTCGACGATGGTGGCGAAGTGGCGGTCGCGCTTCTCGCCGAAGCCGACATTGCCGGGATTGATCCGGTACTTGTCGAGCGCGCTCGCGCAGTCCGGGTACTTCGACAGCAGCAGGTGGCCGTTATAGTGGAAGTCGCCGACGATAGGGGTGTCGAGCCCCATTTTCAGCAGGCGCTCCTTGATCGCGGGCACCGCCATGGCGGCTTCCTCGCGATCCACCGTGATGCGCACGATCTCCGAGCCGGCGCGGGCCAGCTGGGCGATCTGCCGGGCGGTGCCCTCGGCGTCCGCCGTGTCGGTATTGGTCATGGACTGCACCACCACCGGCGCGCCGCCGCCGACGGTGACGTTGCCGACGCGCACGGCAATGGTCTGCCGGCGCGGCGCGGGGCCGGCGGCTTCCAGATCGGGCGCGACGATGGGGGCGAGCGCGTCGGTCACGGCGTCCATGGCGATCTCTTCCGGGCGGTCATCAACCGCATTGCGGTCGATCCGGGTTAAGCCTCCGCGCCGTCACGGTCAACGGGCCGCTTCCGCGATGAGTTCCGCCTTGGAAGTCGCCGCCTTGCAGCGGGCGCAGGTGCCGGGAATCTCGATCACCGAGGCGCGCGGGGTGAAGCCGGCGGCGCGCGCGGCCCAGGAAACATCGCGCCCGATGGCGTGCGAGGCGACTTCCGAGGTGAGCCCGCAGGCCTCGCAGATCAGGAACACGATCACGTCATCGCGGGCGTGGTCGCGGCCGCAGGCAATGTAGGCGTTGAGGCTCTCGATGCGGTGGGCGAGCCCCTCCGACACCAGGAAATCAAGCGCGCGATAGACCGACATGGGCGGCGGCCGGTCGCCGCTGGCACCGAGCCGCTCGACAAGCTCATAGGCGCCGAGCGGGACGTGGCTGTCGGCGAGACCTTCCAGCACGCGCCGCCGCAGCGGCGTCAAGCGCGCGCCGCGCTCGCCGCATGACGTCTCCGCGCGCGCCAGCGCGTCGGAGACGCAGGCGCTGTGATCGTGATCATGCGAACGGTCGCTGGCTGTCATGTCGCCATCTTAACCCGACGGTAGGGATGCGGAAACTGCTGTGGCGCATTTGCGTGCGCCGCAGCGATAAGTGCTTTGCACGACATGCGAGCGTGCTAGCGTAGCCCATGTGGGAATTCCAACGGCGCGGCGCGAGGCCCGGTCGCGGGCCGATGCCGGCCCCCATTTCAATTTTCAGGAGCGCCTTCGATGCTTAAGGGAAAGAACGCCGTCATCACCGGCTCCACCAGCGGGATCGGCCTCGCCATCGCCCGCGGGCTGGCAGCGGAAGGCGTGAACGTCACGCTGAACGGCTTCGGCGACGCGGCGGCGATCGAGAAGGAGCGCTCGGGCATCGAGAGCGAGTTCGGCGTCAAGGCGATCTATTCCGGCGCCGACCTCACCAAGGGCTCGGAATGCGCCGCCCTGGTGAAGTTCGCCGAGGACACGCTCGGCTCGGTCGACATCCTCGTCAACAATGCCGGCGTGCAGCACGTGTCGCCGGTCGAGGAGTTCCCCGACGACAAGTGGGATCTCATCATCGCGCTGAACCTTTCCGCCGCCTTCCATGCCATCAAGGCCGCCGTGCCGGGCATGAAGGCGCGCAAATGGGGCCGCATCATCAACACCGCCTCGGCCCATGCGCTGGTCGCCTCGCCCTTCAAGTCGGCCTATGTCTCGGCCAAGCACGGCATCGCCGGCCTGACCAAGACCGTGGCGCTGGAGACCGCGACCTTCGGCATCACCGTGAACGCGATCTGCCCCGGCTATGTCTGGACGCCTCTCGTCGAGAAGCAGATTCCCGACACCGCCAAGGCGCGCGGCATCACCGAGCAGCAGGTGAAGGAGTTCCTGCTGGCCGAACAGCCGACCAAGGAATTCGTCACCGTCGACCAGGTCGCGGCGCTCGCCGTATTCCTGGCCGGCGACAGCGCCCGTTCGATCACCGGCTCGATGCAGCAGATCGACGGTGGCTGGGTCGCCGAGTAAGTCAAGCGGAGACACGGCGTGGCCCAGACCCCCAAGATGCCGGCGCGGCGCGGCCGCGCCAAAGCCGCCATCACTCCGGCCAAGCCGGTGGCCGAGGTCGCGGTCGCTCAGGCGGTGCCTTCTGCGCCGGCTGAACCTGCGGCCAAGCCCGCCCGTCGCGCGCCGGTCAGGAAGGCTGCGGCCAAGCCCAGCGAACTGCCGGCGGCTGTGTCAGCGGCGCCGGCCACGCCGGATGTGTCGCCGCCGGTGGCAGAGAAGGCGGCCGCCGGGCAGCCCGTGGTCAAGAAGCCCGCAAGCAAGCAACCTTCGGCCAAGCCGTCTGCCAGCAGGACGACGGCGCCGGCCCCCGTCGCCGTCGCTCCGGTGAAGGATGAACCCGTTGCCGCATCGGCTCCGGCTGAACCGACACCGGCTGGCCAGGCACAGGCCGAGGCGGTTGCGGGAGCGCTGGCGACGCCGACCGGCAAGGCGGAGGTCAAGCGCAAGCCCGGCCCGGCCGCGGCGGCCAAGGCCGCGTCCGGCGCCGACGGACCTGCGCTCAAGCCGATCAATCTGGCGCTTCAGGGCGGCGGCGCACACGGCGCCTTCACCTGGGGCGTGCTCGACCGGCTGCTGGAAGATGGCCGCATCGCCATCGAAGGGATTTCCGGCACCAGCGCCGGGGCGATGAACGCGGCCGTGCTGGCCACCGGCCTGGCGCGCGGCGGCAACCAGGGAGGGCGCGAGGCGCTCGACCGCTATTGGCGCGCCGTCTCCAAGGACGGGCGCACCAGCCCGTTGCAGCGCACGCTGCTCGACCGGCTGATGGGCAACTGGTCGCTGAACGCCAATCCCAGCTACATCGCCTTCGACATGATGAGCCGGTTCCTGTCGCCCTACGACTTCAACCCGCTCAACATCAACCCGCTGATGGACCTCATCAACGAGCATGTCGACTTCGGGGCGGTGCAGTCGTGCCGCCATGTCCACGTCTTTGTCAGCGCCACCAATGTGCACACCGGCAAGGTGCGGGTCTTCGCCAAGCATGAGCTCACCGCCCAGGCGATCATGGCCTCGGCCTGCCTGCCCTTCATGTTCCAGGCGGTGGAGATCGACGGCGTGCCCTATTGGGACGGCGGCTATATGGGCAATCCGGCGCTGTTCCCCTTCTACAACGCCGTGAAGACCGACGACATTCTGCTGGTGCAGATCAACCCGATCATCCGCCGCGAGACGCCGAAGACGGCGCGCGACATCAACAACCGGATGAACGAGATCACCTTCAACGCCTCGCTGCTGGCGCAGCTGCGCGCGGCGGAATTCGTCACGCGGCTGCTCAAGCACGGCAACCTCAAGAAGAAGGGCAGCGGTATCGACGGCTATCGCGACCTGCGCCTGCACCGCATCGACGGGGCGGAGAAGCTGATCGCGCTCGATGCTTCCACCAAGATGAACGCGGAATGGGAGTTCCTGCTGTTTCTCAAGGCCATCGGCCGCGAGGCGGCGGAAGCCTTCCTGGAGCAGCACTTCGACGACATCGGCGTGCGCTCGACGCTCGATGTGGGCGAGGAGCTGCGGCGGGGCTAGCTCTCGACGCGGGGCGGCGCCGGCTCAGCCGAGTCGTGCGCGCACAAAGCGGACCCGCTCGTCGACGGGAAGACAGGGAAGTTGGAGTAGCCGGTAGCCGAGCCGGGTATAGGCGGTGGCCAGCGCCCGGAAGGTGGCTTCGGCTTCGGCGAAATCCTGGCGCCGCTCGCTGTCCCGACGGTAGATCGCTTCCCAGGGCGGGGCGATGAAGACCGTTTCGTTGTAGCGAAAGCGCCGGGCCGCCTCTTCCACATGGGCAGGCACCTCCAGGCCGGTCAGCTCCAGATAGCCGATGATGTCGGGCACCCCGCGATCGAACAGGACCGGGCCCGCGACCTCCCGCGCTTGCTCATGCGAGCGCATCTCCCAGCCCAGCATCTGCTCGGCGAAGGCGGCGGGGGCGCGCCAGGGCAAGGCGAGCCCGTCAATGGCGCTCTGATGTCGGATGATGGCGCGTCCCGCTTCCGGCATGGTGGCCAGTCCCTCGCTGGCCAGTGCCGCGATCAGGCTGCTTTTGCCCGCTCCCGGCCCGCCGGTCACGATGTGAAAACGCCGGGTATCTTCGTTGCTCATCTCTTCTCTCCGCTGGCGGGACTACTCGACGTGGCTTCCGCTTTATGATGTGACACGCGGCATGGAACACCTGTCCGCGTCACCTTCCGAACCGTCCTTCGACATCGCCGCCCGCGTGCTGCACCGCGACGGCATGATGCTCGTCATCGACAAGCCGGCGGGTCTGGCGGTCCATAAGGGGCCGAAGGGCGGCGAGACGCTGGCCGACCATCTCGACGCGCTACGCTTCGGCCTGCCCGGCGCGCCGGAGCTGGCGCACCGGCTCGACAAGGACACCTCCGGCTGCCTCGTGCTGGGCCGTCATCGCAAGGCGCTGGCGGAACTCGGCAAGGCGTTCGCCGACGGCACGGTCGGCAAGACCTATGTGGCGGTGGTGCGCGGCGTTCCGAAGGAGCCGCGCGGGCGCATCGAGCTGCGACTTTCCAAGCGCTCGCCGACGCGCGGCTGGTGGATGGCGGTCGATCCGAAGGGGCAGGAGGCGATCACCGAATGGGAGCGGATCGCGACCGGCGAGGGCTTCGCCGTGCTGGCGCTATCTCCGCTCACAGGCCGTACGCATCAGCTGCGCGTACATCTCGACGCCATTGGCCACCCGATCCTCGGCGACAGCATCTATGGTGGCGCCTCGCGGCTGCCGGGCGGGCCGATCCTGCACCTGCATTCGCGCCGGGTGGTGCTTCCGCAGAAGAAGGGGCGCGAGGCGATCGATGCGCGCGCGCCGCTTCCCGCCCATATGCGGGCAACGCTGGAGCGGGCGGGGTTTGACCCCGCCGCACTGGAGGCCGCGGCGGACGCGGCTGTGTTCACACCACGCGCAGGTTAGGCTTCAACGTTTTCGCCAGGCGCCCGCCGAGCTGGCCGCAGCCGATGAGGCCCGGCGTCGGGTGGGTGATGATGTTGACCGGCGTCGCCGCCAGCCGCGCCTCGAAGGGCGGATGCTCCTCGAAGGCCTCGCGGAACGGCGAGCCTTCGAAGAACGGTGCCAGACCGGCCGAGACGCCACCGGCGAGATAGACGCCGCCGCGCGCGCCGAGGATCAGTGCGAGGTCGCCGGCGATGCGCCCGAACAGCCGCAGGAAGGTGTGGCAGGTGGCGAGGGCGTCGCCCTCGCCACGGCCGGCCGCGGCGATCACCGCCTCGGGCGCGATGGTCTGCCCGGTGAGAATGGCGTGGATGCGCGCGAGGCCCGAGCCCGACAGCGCGTGCTCGACCGCGACAGGCCCCAATTCGCGCAGCATGTGGGCGAGGATATGGACCTCCTCGGCATTGGCGGCGCCGAGCCGCACCCGCCCGCCTTCGCCGGTGAGGGCGTGGAACTGCCGGCCGATACGCAGCAGGCCGGCCGAGCCGAAGCCGGTGCCGGGCCCGCAGACGAGGATCGGCTTGTCCGCCTCCGCCACGCCCTGGCCGACCGGCACGAGGTCGCTCGGACCCAGCGCGGGCACGCCATAGGCGAGCGCCTCGAAATCGTTGACGGCGGCGAATTTCTGCCAGCCGAAATGCCGCCGGATCGCGCGCTTGGAGAAGGCCCAGTCGCGATTGGTGAGCTTCACGAGCTCGCCGTCGGCCGGGCCCGCCACCGCCAGCACCGCGCCGCCGACCGTGCGCACCACCGCCGGCTCGCGCTGGGCGAGGTCGGCCTCGATCATCGCCTCGAAGCCCGCGAACGAATCGTTGCGGTGGATCTGGATATCTGCCGGGACGCCGTCCTTGCCGACGAGGGCAAGGCGCGAGGAGGTTCCGCCGATGTCGGCGATCAGGATCAGATGGGGCATGAATCAAACGCTGCGAGGGACGGCGGGCGGATGCAAGGGATAGGAGACGATCTCACGGCCTTTCACAAGGGTTGCCGGACAGGAGCGTCGGGACAAGTCGGCAGAAGTGGTTCTGGTTCACTCGGGTGCGCTCCCGGTTCCCGCATGGGCCTCGCATGTTGCGTTCGCGTGCCAGCCGGCCTAGTCCCTCGGGGATGAACGAGAAAACGCCCCGCACGCGCCAGCCCTCCCGTCCCGCACCCGCCGCCCGCGGCCGGGCGCCCGATGTGCCGGGCGTTGGCGTGCGCCGCGCCGCCGTCGAGGCGATCGAGGCCGTGCTGGAAAAAGGGCGCCCGCTCGAAGAGGCGCTGGAACGGCTCACCCGCGAACTCGACGACCGCGACCGGGCGCTCGCCCGCATGATCGCGGCGACCACGCTGCGCCGTCTCGGCAGCCTGAGCGCGCTGATCCGCTCCATGCTGGAGCGCGGCCTGCCTGCGAGCGCGCGCCGGGTGCAGACGATCCTGCAGGTCGGCGCCGCGCAGATCCTGTTCATGGACGTTCCCGACCATGCGGCGGTGTCCACCGGCGTCGCGCTGGCCAGCGAGGATCAGGCCAGCGCCGGCTTTAAGGGGCTGGTCAATGCCGTGCTGCGGCGGATCGCACGCGAGGGGGCTTCGAGCCTGCCGGACGTGCCCGAGCAGCCGCAATGGATGATCGATGGCTGGACGGCGGCCTATGGCCCGCAAGCCGCGCATGCCATTTCCCATGCGCTGGCGCAGGAGGCCGCCCTCGACCTCACCGCGAAGGCTGACGCCGCCGAATGGGCCGAGAAGCTCGGTGGGCATCTCTTGCCAACCGGCTCGATCCGGCTCGTCGAGGCCGGCAATGTCCCGGCGCTGGCGGGATTCGAGGAGGGCGCCTGGTGGGTGCAGGATGCGGCGGCGGCGCTGCCGGCGCTGCTGCTGCACGCCGCGCCCGGACAGACCATCGCCGATCTCTGCGCCGCGCCGGGTGGCAAGACCGCCCAGCTCGCGGCCAGCGGCGCGCGGGTGACGGCGGTGGACCGTTCCGGCCAGCGCCTGCGCCGGCTGACGCAGAACCTCGCCCGCCTCACGCTGGAGGCCGAGGTGGTGGAGGGGGATGCGGCGTCGTGGAAAGGCGGGCCGTTCGACGGCGTGCTGATCGACGCGCCGTGCTCGGCGACCGGCACCATCCGCCGCCATCCCGATGTCGCCTGGACCAAATCGCCGGGCGACATCGCCAGCCTTGCGGGGCTTCAGGCGCGCATCCTGCGCAACGCGGCGGATCTGGTGAAGTCGGGCGGCGTGCTGGTCTATTCCACCTGCTCGTTGGAGCCGGAGGAGGGCGAGCGCCAGATCGAGGCGCTGCTCGCGGCGCGCGAGGACTTCGAGCGCGATCCCGTTCGGCCCGGCGAATGCGGCATCGATGCCGCGTGGATCAACGCGGCCGGCGAGGTGCGCACCCTGCCCGTTCATCTGCCGGATGCCGATCCGCGTCTGGCCGGGCTCGACGGATTCTTCGCGGCGCGGCTGCGGCGGCGGTGAGGCCGCACGCGCGCCGGGCGCGCTGCTGGACCTTCGCTGTGGCTTGGGTAAGCTGCCACACTGGGGAGGGCGGCTGCGTGCCCGAGAAGATCGACGGAAATCGACAGGGGATGAGGCGCTAATGGCCCGCGACGTCTACGCGGACCGCGCCCGCATGGCGCGGTTCGTGGCGGATTCCGGCTGGCGGCGCGTGTGCGTCTTCGCCATCGCCCATCGCTGGTTTCCCTGGCGCTCGCGCTCGGTATCGGTGCCCTCGCGGCTGCTGTTCGCGCCGCATGACCTGCGCACCGGCGATCCGACCCGTGCCACCGAATTCTATTCGGGGCGCTTCGCCTTCGCCGGCAAGGTGGTGCTGACCGACGGCGCCTCGCCCTTCGAGGTCGAGCCGCCCTCGCGCGAATGGGCCGAGGAGTTGATGGCCTTCGGCTGGCTGCGCCACATGCAGGCCGCCGGGACTGCGATCGCGCGGGCCAATGCGCGCGCCCTGGTCGGCGACTGGATCGCCATGCGCGGGCATCGCCTGGCGGTGGCGCTGGCGCCGGAGATCGCCGCGCGGCGCGTCATCAGCTGGCTCACCCAGTCGCCACTCATCCTGCAGGACGCCGATTCGAGCTTCCACCGCCGCTATATCCGCAGCCTCACCTCGCAGGTACGCTACCTCAAGCGGGTGAGCCCGCATGTGCGCGACGGTCGCCCGCGCCTCATCTGCGCGGTGGCGCTGTGCTTCGCCGGCCTGTGCATGGCCGACCAGCCGCGCCTGCTGCGGTTCGCGCAGAGGCGGCTGGTGGAGGAGCTCGACCGGCAGATTCTCGCCGATGGCGGTCCTGCCAGCCGCAATCCCGGCATGCTAATCGAGGTGCTGCTCGACCTGCTGCCGCTGCGCCAGTGCTTCGGCGCACGCCATTTGCAGCCGCCGGCGGCGCTGCTCAACGCCATAGACCGCATGATGCCGATGCTGCGCTTCTTCCGGCATGGCGACGGCGTGTTCGCCCATTTCAACGGCATGGGGCCGACGCCGGCCGACTGGCTGGCCACCGTGCTCGCCTATGACGATGCGCGCGGCCGGCCGCTCTCCAACGCGCCCTATTCCGGCTATCAGCGCATGGAGGCGGGCGGCACGGTGCTCATCGCCGATACCGGCCTGCCGCCGCCGCTCGCGCTCTCCGACGAGGCGCATGCCGGTTGCCTGTCCTTCGAGCTGTCGTCCGGCCGCAACCGGGTCGTGATCAATTGCGGCATGCCGGCGACCGGGCGGGAGGAGTGGCGTGCGGTGGCACGGCAGACCGCTGCCCACTCGACCGTCACCGTGGAGGACACCTCCTCCTGCCGGTTCATTTCCAGTGGCCTGCTGCGGCGGGTGTGCGGCACGCCGGTTATCGACGGTCCGGCCTCGATGCATGTCGACCGGGGGGAGCGCGGGGGTGCCGACGTGCTGCGTGCCAGTCATGACGGTTATGCCCGTCGTTTCGACCTCATCCACCAGCGTTCCTGGCGGCTCTCCCCCGATGGCGCGCGGCTCGACGGCGAGGACCTGTTCCGTGTCGCCCATGGCGAGGAGTTCGCCGCCGACGGGCGCGACCGCTATGCGATCCGCTTTCACCTGCATCCGGCGGTGCAGCCCTCGCGCGCGGCGGACGGGCATACGGTGATCCTGCGCATGCCGGACGGCGACGACTGGGCCTTCACCGCGCCCGAGGCGACGGTGACGATCGAGGAAAGCATCATCTTCGCTGGCGGCGGCGGACCACGCCGCACCGAGCAGCTGGTCATCACCGGCCGGGCGCATCTGGTGCCGCACGTCGCCTGGGCGTTCCTGCGGATGCGGGCGCTGCGCCCCTGAACGCGCGTGCCTGCACGGCAGGGCTGCGGCGGGCAAAGGTTCACGCGGCGGCGCAGACGTGATAGGGCGGCGCCCTGTCACTCAGCAAATGCAATGGCCCGCTCATGTCGACCGATGTCCGCCCCATCGCCCGTGCGCTCCTGTCCGTTTCGGACAAGACCGGGCTCGTCGCCTTCGCCGAAAAGCTTGCCGCGCGCGGCATCGAGCTGGTCTCGACCGGCGGCACGCGCAAGGCGCTTGCCGATGCCGGGCTGAACGTGCTCGACGTGTCCGACCTCACCGGTTTTCCCGAGATGATGGACGGGCGGGTGAAGACGCTGCATCCCGGCGTGCATGGGGGCATCCTCGCCATCCGCGACAATGCAGAGCATCAGGCGGCGATGGCCGCGCACGCCATCAAGCCGATCGACCTCGTGGTGGTGAACCTCTATCCGTTCGAGGCGACGGTGGCGCGCGGCGCCGATTATGACGAGTGCGTCGAGAATATCGACATTGGCGGGCCGGCGATGATCCGCGCCGCCGCCAAAAACCATGCCGATGTGGCGGTGGTGGTCGATCCCGCCGGCTATGAGCTGGTGCTCGCGGACCTCGCCGCGCAGGGCGGCACCAGCTTCAAAACCCGTCGCAAGCTTGCCCAACTGGCCTATGCCCGCACCGCCACCTATGACGCGGCGATCACCCGCTGGTTCGCGACCGTGGAAGGCGAAGAGGCGCCGCGCACCCGCATCTTCGACGGCACGCTGACCGAGGCGCTGCGCTATGGCGAGAACCCGCACCAGAGCGCGGCGTTCTATACCGGCGGCGCGCCGCGCCCCGGCGTCGCCACCGCCCGCCAGTTGCAGGGCAAGGCGCTGTCCTACAACAACCTGAACGACACCGATGCCGCCTTCGAGGCGGTCGCCGAATTCAATCCCGCCCGCGCGCCGGCGGTAGTCATCGTCAAGCATGCCAACCCCTGCGGCGTCGCCGAAGGGGCGAGCCTGGAGGAAGCCTATCGCAAGGCGCTGGCCTGCGACCCGACCTCGGCCTTCGGCGGCATCGTGGCGCTGAACCGCCCGCTCGATGCCGAGGCGGCGCGCGCCATCGTCGACATCTTCACCGAGGTGATCGTCGCCCCCGGCGCCACCGAGGAGGCGATCGCCATCGTCGGCGCCAAGAAGAATCTTCGCCTCCTGGTGACCGGCGCGCTGCCGGACCCGCGCGGGGCGGGCATCGCGGTGAAGTCGCTCGCCGGCGGCCTATTGGTGCAGTCGCGCGACAATGCGGTGGTGGACGACATGGAGCTCAAGGTCGTCACCAGGCGCGCGCCGACCGCCAAGGAACTGGCGGACCTCGCCTTCGCCTTCCGCGTCGCCAAGCATGTGAAGTCGAACGCCATCGTCTACGCCCGCGATCTCGCCACGGTGGGTATCGGCGCCGGGCAGATGAGCCGGGTCGATTCGGCGCGCATTGCCGCGCAGAAGGCGCGCGATGCGGCGAGTGCCGCCGGGCTTGCCGAGACGCTGACCAAGGGCTCGGTGGTTGCCTCCGACGCCTTCTTCCCCTTCGCCGACGGTCTCTTGACGGCAATCGAGGCAGGGGCGACGGCGGTGATCCAGCCGGGCGGCTCGATCCGCGATGCGGACGTGATCGCCGCCGCCGACGAGGCGGGCATCGCCATGGTGTTCACCGGCGTGCGGCACTTCCGCCACTGAGCGGGAATCGCTTTCCGCCTCGGCTGCGATCCCGGACATGGCCTCGCGGCCGTTCCGGGATGACGACGTGACAAAAAAGGCCGGCTTGCGCCGGCCTTTTTCGTTTCCCCCAACACGGGAAGGTCTTCCCCAAGACCCTCCCGCAGGCCCCACGCTCAGAAGCGATAGGTGACGCCGCCGCCGATCAGCCACGGATTGAGATCGGCCTTGCCGGTCAGTACCGTCGAGCCGACCGTCGCGGTGAAGTCCGGTTCCAGGAAGATCTTCTTCACGTCGAAGTTCACGCCCCAGTGCTCGTCGATCATGTAGTCGAAACCGGCCTGCAGCGCCCAGCCCCAGGTGTTTTCAATGTCGAGCGTATCGACCGCGTCGCCCGACTGGTCGAAGAAGAAGGTGTAGTTCACGCCGGCGCCGATATAGGGCTTGAAGGCGCCGAAATTGGTGAAGTGATACTGCAGCGTGAGGGTCGGCGGCAGCAGCCACGCGTCGCCGATCTTGCCGAGCGAAGAGACCGAGCCCGCCGCGTTGACGTTGGCCGAGGCCGCGCCGAGGACCAGTTCCGCCGCCCAGTTGTCGGTGAAGTAGTAGGTGATGTCGAGTTCGGGAATGACGGTGTTGGAGTAGTCGAGATCCGAACCCGGAATTCCGTCGATCGTGCCGCCGCTGTCGGTGATGAGGGCGAGCCCGCGCAGGCGGATCTGCCACGGGCTGCGCTCCTCCACCACCGGCACGGCCGGCGCCTTGTAGACCGGCGTGGCGATGTCGGCCGCGTAGGCCGAGGACATGGCGAGCGGCGAAGCGGTCACCATGAGCAGCGCAGCGGCTGCCGAGAACTTGTTGAAACCGAAACGACGCGTCGTCATGTGCAAACCCCTTTTAGCCCCAGCCCGGATCGTCGTCCGGTTCATATCGGGCAAGGTGATGCCAGCCGCGCCGCCGGCGCTTGATCCAGGTCAAGGCTTCGACCCGTCGCCGCCATTGTGTGACCGCAATGCAACATGAGGCTGTGCCGTCATCCGGCCGAAAGGTATAGGATGCACAAAAGCCCCCGGCCGGCCGCCATGAGCGGACGAGACGCACGGCACGAGGCGGCACTGGGAGGTACGGATCATGGGCGTTGAAGGCTTCCTCTCCACGGAGGACGAACGCGCGGCGCGGCAACTGGTTGAACAGGCCGATCTCATTCTGCAGGCGACCGATGGCGACGTGCCCGGCCTGTTCGCCAGCCGCCTGTTCGGCCGTGCCGTGGCGGAGGATGTGAGGCTCTATACGCCGCATGAACTGGCCGCGCTGGCGCTCGGTGCCTACCGCCATCTCGCCCGCCGTCGTGCGAATTCTCCGGATATCCGCGTCGAGGTGCCGCAGCCCGCCGGCGAGGGTGAACGGCTCGGCAAGGTCAGCGTCGTCGAGATCGTCAATGACGACATGCCCTTCCTGCTCGATTCGGTAATGGCGGCGCTGAATGCGCGTGGAATCACCGCCTCCTTCGTGGTGCATCCGATTCTGGTCGTGGAGCGCGACGCCAATGGGCAGCTCGAGGGACTGACGCCGCCCGATGCCGCCATCGGCCATCGCGCCCGGCGCGAGAGCCTGATCCACATCCATATTCCCCGTATCGACGATGACGCGGTGCGCGCGGCACTGGTCGCCGAACTCGCGGCCGTGCTGGCGCAGGTGCGTTCCGCCGTGGTCGACTGGCGGCCGATGACGGAGCAGCTGCGCGCCGCGCTGGCGGATCTGGCCAACGCACCGGCGAGCGTGCCGCGCGATGAGGTCGATGAGGCCGCGGCTTTCCTCGAATGGCTGCTGGATGGAAATTTCACCTTCCTCGGCAGCCGTCATTACGACGCGGGTCCCTCCGCGGGAGGCGCGCTCGCCTTCGCCCGTCGCATGACGGATGCCTGCGGTGTGCTGGCGGATGAGGAGTTCCGCCTGTTCCGCCGCGCCAGCGAGCCGCAGGCGGTGAGTGCCGATCTCTCCGACGTGCTCGCCGAGACGACGCCGCTGGTCATCATCAAGTCGCGCACCCTCTCGGTGGTGCACCGGCGCGCGTGGATCGACGTCGTGGTGGTCAAGCGCTACGACACCGAGGGCCGCGTCATCGGCGGCCTGTGCATCGCCGGCCTGTTCACCAGCACGGCCTATACCGAATCGGTCTCCGCCATCCCGATCCTGCGCCGCAAGGCGGCGAACCTGCTGGCGCGTGCCGGCTTCGTGGCGGAGAGCCATTCCGGCCGCGCGCTGGCGAAGGTGCTGGAGACGTTTCCGCGTGACGATCTGTTCCAGATCGATCCAGCGACGCTCTATCACTTTGCGCTCGCCATCCTCCAGCTCGACGAGCATCCGCGCGTGCGCGTGCTGGCCTGGCGCGACCGCTTCGACCGCTTCGTTTCCGTGCTCGTCTTCGTGCCCCGCGACCGCTACGGCTCGGAGGTGCGCCAGCGCATCGGCGAATTGCTGGAGGCGAGCTTCGGCGGGAAAGTGGCGGCGTTCCACCCGCTGTTCATGGAAGGGCCGATCACCCGCGTCCACTTCGTCGTCGAGCAGGCCGGCATGCCGGTGCGCGAGGTCGGCCGCCTCGAACTGGAAGACGCCGTCAGCCAGATCATCCGCACCTGGAGCGACGCCTTCGGCCGCGCGCTCGGACTGGTCTTCGCTTCGGCGCCGGCGGCGGAGCTGGCCCGGCGCTATGCCGCCGCGTTCCCCGCCGGCTACCAGAGCAGCTATTCGCCGGAGGAGGCGCTGGCGGATCTGCGCCTCATCGAGCGGCTCGGTCCCCACCATCCCGTGGCGGCTGATTTCCACCGTCCGGCGCTGATCAAGGGACGCGAGCGCATCGCGCTCAAGGTGCTCAGCTACGAGGTTCCGCGCCTGCTTTCCGAGCGCGTGCCGATGCTGGAGGCCATGGGTTTCGTGGTGGTGGACGAGCGCACCTTCACCGTCCAGCCGGAAGCCTCGGTGCCGGTCTATGTGCACGACATGGTGCTCGGCCGGCATGGCGGCGGCGATATCGAGCTCGATGTGCTGGAAGGCCGCCTGCATGCCACGCTGATGGCGGTGCTGCGCGGCGCGGCGGAAAGCGACGGCTTCAACGCTCTGGCGCTCAATGCCCGGCTCGGCTGGCGCGACATCGCGCTGCTGCGCACCTTTGCGCGCTATCTGCGCCAGATCGGCGTGCCCTACAGCCAGGACTATCTGTGGGCGACGCTGAACGCCCATCCCGCCATCGTCGACCGGCTGGTGGCGCTGTTCCATGCGCGCTTCGAGGTCGGCGCCGGCCGGCAGGACGAACGCGGTGCGCGCGAGGAGGCGATCCGCGCCGAGATCGAGGCAGCGCTCGCCGAGGTGCAGAGCCTCGACGAGGACCGCATCCTGCGCCGCTTCGCCAACCTCATCGAGGCGGCGGTACGCACCAATTTCTATCAGCTCGGCGAGGATGGCGGGCTGAAGCCGGCCATTGCCATCAAATTCCTCAGCCACAGGGTCGAGGGCATGCCGCTGCCGCAGCCGCTGTTCGAGATCTTCGTGCATTCGCCGCGGGTGGAGGGCATCCATCTGCGCTTCGGCCGGGTGGCGCGTGGCGGGCTGCGCTGGTCCGACCGGCCGCAGGACTTCCGCACCGAGGTGCTGGGCCTCGTCAAGGCGCAGCAGGTGAAGAACGCGGTCATCGTGCCGGTGGGCGCCAAGGGCGGCTTCGTGCCCAAGCAACTGCCCTCCGGCCCGCGCGAGGCGATCCAGGCGGAAGGCACCGAATCCTACAAGCTGTTCGTCTCCTCGCTGCTCGACGTGACCGACAACATCGATGCCGGGGCGATCGTGCATCCCCCGCTGACCGTGCGCCATGACGAGGACGACCCCTATCTCGTCGTCGCCGCCGACAAGGGCACGGCGACCTTCTCCGATACCGCCAATGCGCTCTCGCAGGCGCGCGGCTTCTGGCTCGGCGACGCTTTCGCCTCGGGCGGCTCGGTCGGCTATGACCACAAGGCGATGGGCATCACCGCGCGCGGCGCCTGGGAGGCGGTGCGCCGGCATTTCCGCGAGATGGATGTCGATATCCGGGTGACGCCCTTCACCGTCGCCGGCGTCGGCGACATGTCGGGCGACGTGTTCGGCAACGGCATGCTGCTGGAAAACACCATCAAGCTGGTCGCCGCCTTCGATCACCGCGACATCTTCCTCGATCCGAGCCCGGATCCGGTCGCTTCCCTCAAGGAGCGCCAGCGGCTGTTCGCCCTGCCGCGCTCGTCCTGGCAGGACTACGACAAGTCGCTGATCTCGGCCGGCGGCGGCGTGTTCCCGCGTTCGGCCAAGAGCATTCCGCTCAGCCCGGCCATCCGCGAGGTGCTGGGCTTCGACAAAAGCTCGGCCTCACCGGCGGAGGTGATGAGCGCCATCCTCAAGGCGCCGGTGGACCTACTCTGGTTCGGCGGCATCGGCACCTATATCCGCGCCTCCTCCGAGTCCGATGCGCAGGCGGGCGACCGTGCCAATGACGTCATCCGCATCGCCGGCGCGGATGTGCGCGCCAAGGTGGTCGGCGAGGGGGCCAATCTCGGTGTCACCCAGCGCGGGCGCATCGAGGCGGCGCGGCGCGGGGTGCGCCTCAACACCGATGCCATCGACAATTCCGCCGGCGTGAACACCTCCGACGTCGAGGTGAACATCAAGATCGCGCTGGTGCCGGCGGCGCGTGAGGGGCGGCTGGATGAGGCGGCGCGCAAGGCGTTCCTCGCCTCCATGACCGACGAGGTCGCCGGTCTCGTGCTGCGCAACAACTACCTCCAGACCTTGGCTCTCTCGCTGGCGGAGCGCCGGGCGGCGGCCGATCTCGGCTTCCACCAGCGCCTGATGCAGCAACTGGAGGCGCGGGGCCTGCTGGACCGCGCGGTCGAGTTCCTGCCCTCCGACGGCGAACTCAACGAGCGGCGCGGGCGCGGCGAGGGGCTGACGCGGCCGGAGCTGGCGATCCTGCTGGCCTATGCCAAGCTGACCGCGCATTCCGACCTGCTCGACACGGACGTGCCGGATGATCCCTATCTCTTCCGCGAACTCGTCGCTTATTTCCCCCACGAGCTGAGCACGCGCTTTCCCGAGGGCATCGAGGCGCACCGGCTGCGGCGCGACATCATCGCTACCCGCTTGTCCAACGCCATGATCAACCATGGCGGCCCCGCCTTCGTGGCGCGACTGACGGACGAGACCGGCGCGGGTGCCGGCTCCATCGCCAAGGCGTTCGCGGCGACGCGCGACAGCTTCGGCGTCAATGCGCTGGGCGCCGAGATCGACGCGCTGGACGGCAAGGTCGCGGGCGGCATCCAGCTGGAGCTCTATGCCGGCGTGCAGGACATGCTGCTCGACCGCACCGTGTGGGTCCTGCGCAATGTCGACCTGCGGCAGAGCCTCGTCGAACTGGTGGCGCATTATTCCGCCGGCATCGCGCCGGTGGAGGACGTGCTGCGCGGCGTGGTGCGCGACTTGCTGCCGGAGGAGACGCGCAACCTGCACGACGCGCGCGTCACTCGCTGGACCGAGGCCGGCGTGCCGGAGAATCTGGCGCGCCGCATCGCCCGGCTGCCGGCGGTGGAAAGCTCGACCGACATCGTGATGATCGCCGACCGCACCGGCGCGCCGATCGGCGACGTGGCGGCGACCTTCTTCGCCGTCGGGCTGCATTTCCGGCTCGATCGCATTCTCGGCCCGGCGCAGGGGCTTGCGGTGTCCGACTATTACGACCGGCTGGCGCTGGAGCGGGCGCTGGCGGCGTTCGAGGTGGCGGTGCGCCGCCTTACTGCCGAGGTCATCACCGAGCACGGCACCGGCGCGCAGGGCGTCACCGCCTGGGCGCTGGCGCGCGGCGAGGTGGTCGAGCGCGCCCGCAACGGCGTGCACGAGATCGCGGGATCCGGGCTTTCCGTCTCCAAGCTCTCGGTGGCGGCAAGCCTGATTGGCGATCTGGTGCGGGGGTAGCTCGCGGACGCAGATTCTCCCGGAACGAAAAGGGCGGGCCACTGGCCCGCCCTTGTTGCTTGTGTAACGCCGCTCGGTTCAGGCCGCCGCGTGCTTCTTGTTCTGGCGCTGCGAGATGAGATCGTCGACCACGCCGGGATCGGCCAGCGTCGAGGTGTCGCCGAGATTGCCGAACTCGTCCTCGGCGATCTTGCGCAGGATGCGGCGCATGATCTTGCCCGAGCGGGTCTTGGGCAGGCCGGGGGCGAACTGGATGAGGTCCGGCGAGGCGATCGGGCCGATTTCCATCCGCACCCAGGCAACCAGTTCCTTGCGCAGTTCCTCGGTCGGCTCGATGCCGGCCATCAGCGTGACATAGGCGTAGATGCCCTGGCCCTTGATGTCGTGGGGATAGCCGACCACGGCGGCCTCGGACACTTTGGGGTGGGCGACGAGGGCGCTCTCGACCTCGGCCGTGCCCATGCGGTGGCCGGAGACGTTGATCACGTCGTCGACGCGGCCGGTGATCCAGTAATAGCCGTCGGCATCGCGCCGGCAGCCGTCGCCGGTGAAGTACTTGTTCGGGTAGGTGGAGAAATAGGTCTGCATGAAGCGCTCATGGTCGCCATAGACCGTGCGCATCTGGCCGGGCCACGAGTCGGCGATGACCAGATTGCCCTCGCAGGCGCCTTCCAGCACCTGACCCTCGGCATCCACCACCTGCGGCACCACGCCGAAGAAGGGGTGGGTGGCCGATCCCGGCTTCAGCCGCGTGGCGCCCGGCAGCGGGGTGATGAGAATGCCGCCGGTCTCCGTCTGCCACCAGGTATCGACGATGGGGCAGCGATCGTCACCGACCACGCGGTGATACCACTCCCACGCTTCCGGGTTGATCGGCTCGCCGACCGAGCCGAGCAGGCGGAGCGAGGCGCGCGACGTCTTCTTCACCGGCTCGTCGCCCGCCTGCATCAGCGAGCGGATGGCGGTGGGGGCGGTGTAGAAGATGTTGACCTTGTGCTTGTCGATGACTTCCCAGAAGCGGGAGTTGCTGGGATAGTTCGGCACGCCCTCGAACATCAGCGTCGTCGCGCCGTTGGCGAGCGGGCCGTAGACGATGTAGCTGTGCCCCGTCACCCAGCCGATGTCGGCGGTGCACCAGTAGACGTCGCCCTCGTGGTAGTCGAAGACATACTGGTGGGTCATCGAGGCGTAGACGAGATAGCCGCCGGTGGTGTGCAGCACGCCCTTGGGCAGGCCGGTCGAGCCCGAGGTGTAGAGGATGAACAGCGGGTCCTCGGCGTTCACATGGGTCGCCGGGCATTCGCTGGTTACGAGGTCGGCGGCCTCGTGATACCAGACATCGCGGCCGGGCTTCATGTCGACGGCGCCGCCGGTGCGCTTCACCACGATCACATGGTCGACCTCGGCGTCGCTCGCCTTGGCGATGGCGGCGTCCACATTGGCCTTGAGCGGCACCTTGCGGCCGCCGCGCAGGCCCTCGTCGGCGGTGATGATGACCTTGGAGCCGCAGTCGCGGATGCGCCCGGCGAGGCTGTCCGGCGAGAAGCCGCCGAACACCACCGAGTGGATGGCGCCGAGCCGCGCGCAGGCCAGCATCGCATAGGCCGCCTCGGGGATCATCGGCAGGTAGATGGTGACGCGGTCGCCCTTCTCGACATTGCGATTGCGCAATACGTTGGCGAAGCGGCAGACCTCGTCATGCAGCTCCTGATAGGTGATGTGCTTGGATTGCGAGGGGTCGTCGCCCTCCCAGATGATGGCGACCTGGTCGCCGCGCGTCGCCAGATGCCGGTCGATGCAGTTCCAGGCGACGTTGGTAATGCCGTCCTCGAACCATTTGATCGACACCGCGCCGGGCGCGAAGGACGTGTTCTTGACGATGGAGTAGGGCTCGAACCAGTCGATGCGCTTGCCTTCCTCCGCCCAGAAGCCTTCCGGGTCGCGCACGGAGGCCTCATACTTCGCCTTGTAGCCGTGGTCGTCTAGGAAGGCGCGCTTGGCCCATGCGGCGGGGACGTCGTAGATCTTGTCGGACATGGCGTTTCTTCCCTTGAGCATTCTTCATTCGGCGGGATTATGCGAGCCTGCCCGGCGGGGGACAAGCGCACGGGCGCGCAACTTTGGTCGGTATGTAATCATGCGGAGGGAGCCGGCCCGCCCGCCCTCATCGACCCCGGCGCGGGCGCCAGACGCTGGTGTGCTTGATTTCCGCATCCTCGAGGTCCCGCGACACCGGCACGCCGTATTCGGCTTGTTTCTCAAGGCGTTCGCGCGGGAGATAGGAGCGGCCGGGATCGCCGATCCACACATCCGCGCCGCGCGCGGACAGCGTCTCCAGCCAGGCGAAGACGCGTTCGCTGAGGTCGCGCTCATAGGCGATGTCGCCGGCGAGCACGACCTGCCAGCCGGCGTCCGTGCCGATGATGTCGGCGGCGAGAATGGTCACGTCCGCCGCTGCATTTTGCGTCGCATTGAGCGCGATCGCCGCCTGCGCGAAGCGGTCGATGTCGGCCGCCTCGACATGCGCCGCCCCGGCCTTCAGCGCGGCGATGGCCACCAGCCCCGAGCCCGAGGCGAAGTCGAGCACACGCTTGCCGCGCACGATCTCGGGATGGTCGAGGATGTGGCGGGCGAGCGCCTGCCCGCCGGCCCAGGCGAAGGCCCAGAACGGCGGCGGCAGGCCGATCTCGCCCAGCTCCTCCTCGGTGCGCTGCCAGATCGGCAGCGATTCCTCGGCGAGGTGGAGAGCGATTTCCGGCACCAGCGGCACCGGCAGCAGGCGTGTTTCCGAGCGGATGAAGCGTTCAGGATCGACCGGCGCGGGCGCCGTCACCGCGTCCCGCCCGCCATCTCCAGCACGATGTCCCACTCCGCGTCCGTCACCGGCTGCACCGAGAGGCGGGAGAACTTCATCAGCGCCATCTCCGACAGGCGCGGCTCGCCCTTCACCGCGGCGAGCGAGACCGGGTGCTTGAGCGGCGTCACCGCCTTGATGTCGACCATGACGAACTTGCCGGTGGGGTCGGAGGGGTCGGGATAAGCCTCCCTGATCACCTCGACGATGCCGACGATCTCCTTGCCCTCGTTGGAGTGATAGAAGAACCCGCGATCGCCGATCTTCATCGCCAGAAGCTGCTGCTTGGCGAGGTGGTTGCGCACGCCGTCCCAATGCGTGCCTTTGTCGCCGGCGGCGACCTGCTGGTCCCACGACCACTTGAACGGTTCGGATTTGTAGAGCCAGTGCGCCATGTCACGCTTCCGCTTTCTGGGGGCGGGCCAGCAGCGACCCGATCGCCTGTTCGATATCGCTGCGCCCCGCCAGCACGGCCTCGACGGCGCGGGCGATCGGCAGGTCGATGCCGCGCTCATCCGCCATCGCCACCAGCACGCTGGCGGTCAGCGCGCCCTCGGCGAGCTGGCCGGTCGGGCTCAGCTGGTGGTCGCCCCGGCCGAGAGTGAGGCCGAGCGCGTAATTGCGCGACTGCGCGGTGGAGCAGGTGAGGATGAGGTCGCCGAGCCCGGACAGGCCGGTCAGCGTCTCCGCCCGCGCGCCATAGGCGCGCCCGAAGCGCAGCAGTTCGGCGAAGCCGCGGGCGATGAGCGCCGCCGCCGCGCTGGCGCCGAGCTGGCGCCCGCCGACGATGCCGGCGGCGATGGCGAGCACGTTCTTGGCCGCGCCGCCGATCTCGACGCCGCGCACATCGTCGCTGTGATAGAGCCGGAACGAGGCCGAGCCGAGCGCCGCCCCCAGCGCCTCCGCCAGCGCGGGATCCTCGGCGGCGAGCGTGACCGCCGTCGGCAGGCCGGCGGCGACGTCGGTGGCGAAGCTCGGGCCGGAGAGGATGGCCGGTATCGCTTCCGGGCAGGCCTCCGCGAGCACCTGCGTCATGAACAGCGAGGTGCCGCGCTCGATGCCCTTGGAGCAGGCGACCAGCGGCGTGCCCGCCTTCAGGTGCGGTGCCAGCGCATGGGCCGCCGCGCGGCTGGCCTGCGCCGGCACGACCAGCAGCACGGCATCGCAGTCCTTCAGCGCCTCCAGCGACGCCGTGGGCGCGACCGAGGGCGCCAGCACGACGCCGGGCAGATGCGGCGCATTGGTGCGGGTGCGGCGCATCGCCTCGATGGTGTCGGCATCGCGGCCCCACAGCGTGACCTGTCGTCCGGCGCGGGCGGCGGCATTGGCCAGCGCCGTGCCCCAGGCGCCGGCACCGGCAACGCCGATCCTCGAAAAGCGAGCCGGCATCAGTCGGCGGCCTCCGCGTCCCTCATGTCATGGCCCGTCACTTCCTCCAGCGGCCAGCGCGCGCGCGGCGAGGCGGAAAGGTCGTCGGTGAGGCCCAGCGCCAGCCGCTCGGCCCCCGCCCAGGCGATCATGGCGCCATTGTCGGTGCACAGTTCCGGCGGGGGGACGGCGAGGCGGGTGCCGCCATCGGCCGCGACCTTGTGCAGCATGCGGCGCACCGCCTGGTTGGCGCCGACGCCGCCGGCCAGCACCAGCGCATTCGGCTTCAGCCCGCGCTCGCGCATCAGCCGCAGCGCGCAGCGCACGCGGTCGGCAAGAATATCGACGATGGCGGCCTGGAAAGAGGCGCAGAGGTCGTTGACGTCCTGATCGCTTAATGGCGCGATCTTCAGCGCTTCCAGCCGCACGGCGGTCTTGAGGCCCGAGAGCGAGAAGTCCGGCACCGGCCGGCCGTGCAGCGGGCGCGGCAGGGCGAAGCGGTTGGCGTCGCCCTTCAGCGCGGCGCGTTCCACCGCCGGGCCGCCGGGATAGGGGAGGCCGAGCATCTTCGCCGTCTTGTCGAAGGCTTCGCCTATGGCATCGTCGATGGTCCCGCCCAGCTTGGTGTATTCGCCGACCCCGGTGACGGCGACGAGCTGGGTATGCCCGCCCGAAACCAGCAGCAGCAGGAAGGGGAAGGGCACCGCGTCGGTGAGCCGGGCGGTCAGCGCATGCGCCTCCAGGTGGTTCACCGCGATGAGCGGCTTCCTCACCGCCAGCGCGATCGCCTTGGCGGTGGTGAGCCCGACGATGACGCCGCCGATGAGGCCCGGCCCGCCGGCCGCGGCGATGCCGTCGAGCTCCACCAGCTTGACGCCGGAGGAGCGCAGCGCCCGTTCAACGATGCCGTCCAGCACCTCGACATGGGCGCGTGCGGCGATCTCCGGCACCACGCCGCCATAGGCCGCATGGTCGGCGGTCTGCGAGCGCACGATGTTGGAAAGAATGGTGCCGGTGCCGTCCGCGCGGCGGCGCACCACCGCTGCGGCGGTTTCGTCGCAGGTGGTCTCGATGCCGAGGAGGAGAAGATCGCGCATTGACTTTATACCGGTGGCCGGTGTTCTGAACCCTGTCCCGAACCGCTATCATCGCAGGACCTCATGACGCAATCGCTTCCCAAACTCCGGCTCGGCACGCGCGGCAGCCCGCTGGCGCTGTGGCAGGCGCATGCGGTGCGCGACGCGCTGCTGAAGGCGCATGGCTGGACCGAGGAGGCGGTCGAGATCCAGGTGATCCGCACCACCGGCGATGCCATCACCGACCGCGCGCTGTCGCAGGCCGGCGGCAAGGGGCTTTTCACCAAGGAAATCGAGGAGGCGCTGCTGGAGCGGCGCATCGACCTCGCGGTGCATTCCGCCAAGGACATGGCGACCACGCTGCCGGACGGGCTGCACCTTGTCGGCTACCTGCCGCGCGCGGATGTGCGCGACGCGCTGATCCTGCGCGAGGGCTGGTCGCTGGAGCATCTCAAGCCCGGCGCGAAGGTCGGCACCGCTTCGCTCCGGCGCGAGGCGCAGCTGCGGCGCATACGCCCGGACCTTCAGGTCTCGCTGCTGCGCGGTAATGTGCAGACGCGATTGAAGAAGCTCGACAGCGGCGAGTTCGACGCCACGCTGCTGGCGCTCGCCGGGCTGACCCGGCTGGGCATGGAGGCGCGCGCCAGCGTCATCCTTGATATGGCCGATTTCCTGCCCGCCGTGGGGCAGGGCGCGGTCGCCATCGAATCGCGACAGCGCGACCTCGCGGTGGATTCGCTGCTGGTGCCGATCACCTGCCCGGCGACCGGGCTGGCGCTGCGCGTCGAGCGCGCCTTCCTCGGCGAGCTGGACGGTTCCTGCCGCACGCCGATCGCCGGTCATGCCGAGATCGTGAACGGCGAGATTCGCTTCCGTGGCGCCGTGCTGGCGCCGGACGGGCAGCGCTATTACGAGATCGTCCGCCATGGCCCGCCCAACCGGGCGCTGGAGCTGGGCCTTGCCGCCGGGCGCGAGATGCGCGCCATGGTGCCGCACGACATCATTCCCGCGGCCTGACCGCTATGCGGGTGCTGGTCACACGCCCGCAGCCCGATGCCGATGCGACGGCGGCGCGCCTCGTCGCGGCGGGCTTTCACGCGCAGGTCGATCCCATGCTGGTGGTCGAGGCGCTGGGCGAGGCTCACCTGCCAGCCGGGCGCTTCGACGCGGTGGCGCTGACCAGCGTGAACGGGGCGCGGCTGTTGGCGACGCGGGCCGAGCTTGCCGGGCTTTCCCGGCTGCCCTTCTTCACGGTCGGGCACCGCACCGCCGCCGCCGCGCCGGATCACCTTGCAGAGATGCATATCGCCAGCGGCAACGCCGCCGCTTTGGTGACGCTGCTGCGTGACACGCTCCCGCGCGGCGCACGGGTGCTGCACGTGGCGGGCGAGGACCGCGCGGTCGAGCTCGGCGAGGCGCTCGCCCCGGCGGGGATCGAGGTCGCGCTGTTCGTGATCTACCGGGCGGTGCCGGCGCGCGCGCTGGCGGCGGAGACGGTTGCCGCGATCCGGGCGGGGCGGATCGACGCGGCGTTCCATTTTTCCCCGCGCACGGCGGCGACGCTGGTTGAATGCGCAAAGGCGGCGGGCA
This sequence comes from Ancylobacter sp. VNQ12, assembly GCF_049445835.1. Lineage (NCBI taxonomy): Bacteria > Pseudomonadati > Pseudomonadota > Alphaproteobacteria > Hyphomicrobiales > Xanthobacteraceae > Ancylobacter > Ancylobacter sp. VNQ12. The sequence goes on from NZ_JBMSDU010000005.1 coordinate 83,096, forward strand.
TCGTGGAAGACGCCGCGCGGATCGCGCATTTGTGCTTCTCGCGCAATGTCGCGGCGCCGCTGGAGGCGGTCGGCTGGCCGACGCGGATCGCGGAGGCGCCGACAGAAGAGGGGTTGTTTGCGCTGCTGCGAGGGTAAACCATGGGGCTCTCCCGAGGTTGCGGCGGGGGCGGGCGCGGTCTATCCGGGAACCTGAGCCGGATCGGCGGTTTATGATGTCAGAGGTACGCACGTGGCGAATGACGATCCCAAACTCGATCCGACCGACGATGCAGCGGGCACCGGCGCGAAGGGCAAGTCGCGCCGCCGTCCGCCGCCGACGCTCGATCTCGCCGCGACCGATGTGACGCCGGAGACGCCCGCCGCTGCCGAGCCGGTCGCGGACGAGGTGCCGGTGTTCGATGCCGAGAGCCCGGCCGCGCCGGACGAGCCGCCCGCGCCGGTGCACCCGACCGCGATTCCCGGTGCCCCGAAGGCCGGCAAGCCGGTGCGCCATCTCGGCCTGTTCGGCGGGCTGGTGGTGGCGCTGATTTCCGGCCTGCTGGGCGGCGCGGTGGCACTGGGCCTGGTCTCGACCTTCTACAGCGCCGAGCAGAACATCGATTCCATCACCGAACTGGAGGCGCGCGCGCTCGATCTGCGCCAGCGCGTCGACGCGCTCGAATCGCGCTCCGGCGCCCCGGTTTCCGCGCCCGCTGCCGGCACGCTCGCGCCGCAGGAACTCGCCACAAGGCTCGATGCGCTGGAAGCGGGCCTGACCGAGCTCGGCGGCAAGGTGAACCAGAGCGAGACGACCTCCGCCGCGCCGGACGAGGCGACCGCCGCGCTCGGCACCCGGCTGGGGGCGCTGGAGGAGAAGGTGGGCTCGCTGCCCGCGCCCGCCGCCACCGCCACGCCGGACGAGGTCGCCGCACTCGGCTCGCGCGTCGGTGCGCTGGAGCAGCGCGTGGGAGCGATTCCCGCCCCGGTGCCGGCCGCCTCGCCGCAGGACGTCGCCAGCGCCAATGCGCGCATCGCTGCGCTGGAACAGCGTCTTGCCGAGGTGTCCGCGCGCCAGCAGACCAGTGGGCAGGGTGCGGCGCAGCTGATCGCGCTCGACGCCTTGCATGACGCCATCGCGCAGGGGCGCCCCTTCGCCACCGAGCTGAGGGCGAGCCGCACTTTGCTCGGCGCCGGGGGGGATACGCTGGCGGCGCTGGAGCCGGTGGCCGGCGAAGGCTTTGCCGGCGGGCCGGCGCTCGCGGCTCGTCTGAAGGCCGCCACCGCGCCGGCACCCGAACCGGCCGCGAGCCCGGCCGCTGGCGCTTCGACAGGCGAGCAGGGCGTGCTCGACAAGCTGTATGAGAGCGCCAAGGGCCTCGTCAGCATCCGCCGCAGCACGCAGGCGTCCATAGGTGCCGGTGCCGAGGAACTGGCCACAGCCGAGGCGGCGCTGATGCGCGGCGACTATGCGGCGGCGCTGGCGGCGCTGAACGCGCTGCCGGCGGCCGAGCAGGCCGCGGCCGCGCCGGTCGTTTCGGCCATCGAGGCGCGTCACGCCGCGCTCGCCACCGTTGCCGGTCTCAGCCAGCATGTTCTGGCCACGTTCGCGGGAGGAGCCCAGTGATCCGCATCGTCCTTTACCTGCTGATCCTCGCCGCCGTCGCCTTCGGTGTCGCCTGGCTTGCCGATCGTCCGGGCGCCGTCGCCATCGACTGGCAGGGCTGGCACATCGAGACCAGCATCCTGGTCGCGGCCAGCGCGCTGCTGGCGTTGCTGGCGGCGACCATCCTGCTGTGGACGCTGCTGCGCCTCATCGTGCGCTCGCCCGATCTCATCGGTTCAAGCTGGCGCAACCGGCGCCGCGCCAAGGGCTGGGCGGCGATCTCGCGCGGCCTCGTCGCGGTGGGTTCGGGCGATGTGATGGGCGCGCGCCGCGCCGCCAATGATGCCGAGCGCCTCATCGGCCAGGAGCCGCTGACCCGCCTGCTGGCGGCGCAGGCCGCGCAGCTTTCCGGTGATGTGGAAGGCGCCGAGGCCAGCTTCCGCGCCATGGCAGACACGCCCTCAACGCGCCTGCTGGGCCTGCGCGGCCTGCATGTGGAGGCGCGCCGGCGCGGCGATGCCGCTGCCGCGCTGCAGGCGGCCGAGGAAGCCGCGCGCCACGAGCCGGGCCTTGCCTGGGCGGCGGATGCGGTGATCGAGGCGCGCTGCCTCGCCGGCGATTTCGCGGGGGCGCTCGCCATGTTGGAGCGCGAGGCGGCCCATGGCGGGCTCGATCGCCCCTCGCACCGTCGCCGCCGCGCGGTGCTGCTGGCCGCGCAGGCGCAGGCGCTGGAGCTTTCCGACCCGTCCACGGCGCGCGAGAAGGCGGTGGAGGCCACACGCCTCGCGCCCACGCTGGTGCCCGCCGCCGAGGTCGCCGGCCGCCTGCTCGGCGCGGCAGGGGATGCGCGCCGCGCCGCCAAGGTGCTGGAGACGGCCTATGCGGCGACGCCGCATCCCGACCTTGCCGACGCCTATCTGCATCTGCGCCCCGGTGATGCTTCGCTGGAGCGGCTGAAGCGCATCCGCACGCTCACCTCGCGCATGCCAGCGCATCCGGAAAGCGCCATGGTGCTGGCGCGCGCCGCCATCGACGCGCAGGATTTCGATGTCGCCCGCACCGCGCTGGCGCCGCTGCTGGGCGAGCCGACGCGGCGCGTCTGCCTGCTCATGGCGGAGCTGGAGGCGGCCGAGCATGGCGATGTCGGCAAGGCGCGCGAATGGACCGCCCGCGCGGTCCGGGGGCAGCGCGATCCCGTCTGGGTGGCCGACGGCGTGGTGTCCGAGCGCTGGCTGCCGGTCTCGCCGCTGACCGGCAAGCTCGACGCCTTCGAGTGGAGGTTGCCGCCGGGCCTTGCCTCGACGCCGATGCTGGAGAACGAGGCTGAGCGGGTGAAGCTCGCCATCGCCGCCGCCATCGAGAGCCGCGAGGCGAGCGAGCGGGAGACGATGGTGGTGGACCTCGCGGTCGAGCCGGCCCCGCCGCCGCTGGCGCCGGAGGCGGACGAGGCGCGCGAGACCGCCGAGATCACCGTCGAGGCTCCTGCCGAGGCGAAGCCCGTCGCGAGCCCGGAGGGATCCCCGGTCAAGCCGAAGCCGGTCTTCGCCATGCCGCATCTGCCGGACGATCCGGGACCGGAGCCGTTTCAGGAAGAGCAGCCCGCCCGCGCGCGCCGCCCCTTCGGGCTGTGATGCGCTGATTTTTCGCCGCCAGACGCGCAAAGAAAAAGCGCGCCTCGCGGCGCGCCCGGTTCTCAAATCAGTTGGACAGTCCGTCCTTTGGGAAAGAACCTCCCTGCCGGACCCAGCCGTTCGTCAAACGGCCGGGGGGACGAATCTGGGTCGGAGTACATCCGTCCTGACCCTGATTCCTGCCGACGAGACGCTGACGAGGCGCCAACTTGCCGACAGCCCTTTCCTGGCTGGGATGACGCCTATGTGGGGTGCCCTGGCGCGGTTTCAAGGGGCGCCGGCGATGAAAGCGGCCGCCTGCCTCCCTCTCCCCGTCGAACCCGGCTGTTGCCGGGTTCGGTTCGCAAGCTCAAAGTCGGCAACAGCCGACTTTGACGGAGAGGGTTGGGGTGAGGGGGCACCACGGCTCCGTAATGTTATCGCCCCTCACCGACCCGCTTCGCGGGCCACCTCTCCCCGACGGGGAGAGGACAGGCAGGAAAGGGTGACGCGCCGGCTGCGGAGGCTCGGCGTCGCTCAGTGCACCCGGCGCGTCGACAGCGGCTTGGCAGCGGCGGGCTTGGCCGCAGCCCCCTTCGCCGCCCCCTTGGCCGGGAAGCCCTTGACCTGCGCGTCCTTCTGCGAGGCCGCGCGGGCGCTGCGCTGGGTCTCGCGCTCGTCGAACAGTTCGGCCAGCTTGTCGGTCATCGCGCCGCCGAGTTCCTCGGCGTCGACGATGGTGACGGCGCGCTTGTAGTAGCGCGTGACGTCATGGCCGATGCCGATGGCGATCAACTCGACCGGGGACTTGTCCTCGATCTGCTGGATCACCCAGCGCAGATGCCGTTCGAGATAATTGCCGGGGTTCACCGACAGGGTGGAATCGTCGACCGGCGCGCCGTCGGAGATCATCATCAGGATGCGGCGCGACTCGTTGCGCGCCAGCAGGCGGTTATGCGCCCAATCCAGCGCTTCGCCGTCGATGTTCTCCTTGAGCAGCCCCTCGCGCATCATCAGCCCGAGATTGCGCCGGGCCCGGCGCCACGGCGCGTCGGCGGACTTGTAGATGATGTGGCGCAGATCGTTCAACCGGCCCGGCGAGCCGGGCTTGCCGGCGGAGAGCCACGCCTCGCGGGCCTGCCCGCCCTTCCACGCCTTGGTGGTGAAGCCGAGGATCTCGACCTTCACGCCGCAGCGCTCCAGCGTCCGCGCCAGAATATCCGCGCAGGCGGCGGCGACCGTGATCGGCCGGCCGCGCATCGAGCCGGAATTGTCGAGGAGCAGCGTGACCACGGTGTCGCGGAAGTCGGTGTCGCGCTCGCGCTTGAAGGAGAGCGGCTGCATCGGGTCGATGATGATGCGGTGCAGGCGCGCCGGATCGAGCATGCCCTCTTCGAGGTCGAACTCCCAGCCGCGGTTCTGCTGTGCCAGCAGCTTGCGCTGGAGGCGATTGGCGAGGCGCGCGACGATGCCCTGGAGATGGGTGAGCTGCTTGTCGAGATAGGCGCGCAGGCGCGCCAGTTCCTCGGGGTCGCACAGCTCGTCGGCATTCACCGTCTCGTCGAAGCGGGGGGTGAAGGGATGGTATTCCGGCGGGCGCGGCTCGGCCGGCACCGCGTTCTGCGGCTGCCAGGGCTCGGAGGATTCGTCGGATTCGCCCAGCTCCGCGTCGTCGGCCAGCTCGGAGGTCGGCTGTTCCTGCTGATCCTCGGCGTCTTCCGGGTTCTGGTCGGAGGACAGGTCGGTGTCGACCTCGGTGGTGCCCTCGTTGTTTTCGTCTTCCTCGGTGTCGGCGCCCTTGCCGCTGTCCTCGTCGCGGCGGTCGTCGGCCTCGGTCGAGGGATCGTTGTTCTCGTCAAACGGGGCGATGTCCTCGCCCATGCCGAGCGAGGAGAGGAGGTCGCGCATCGCCTCGGCGAAGCGGGTCTGGTTGTCGGCGGCGTTCTGCAGCTCGTCGAGCGCGGCGGCGCCGTGCTCCTCGATGAAGCCGCGCCACAGATTGACCATCTCGCGCGCCGCGGCGGGCGGGGCCATGCCGGTCATGCGCTCGCGCAGCATCAGCGCGAGGGCGTGCTCCAGCGGCGCGTCGGAACGGTCGGCCAGATTGGCGAAGTTCGCCTTCTGGTAGCGGTCCTCCAGCATGGCCGAGAGGTTGAGCGCGACGCCGTCCATGCGCAGCGCGCCGAGCGATTCGCAGCGGGTCTGCTCCGCCGCCTCGAAGGCGGCGCGGGCCTGCTGGCCCACCGGGGAGAGGCGCTGGTGCACCTTCGGGTCATGGCAGGCCATGCGCAGCGCCATGGAATCGGCATGGCCGCGCATGATCGCGGTGTCCTGCCGCGACATGCGGCGACCGGGCTCGGGCAGGCGCGCGCGCCCGTCGGCAAAGCCCGGCTTCTCCGTGCCGAAGGCGACCTCGATCTCGCGATTGCCCGCAATGGCGCGCAGGCAGCCGGTGACGGCGCGCTTGAGCGGCTCGGTCGGGGCTTCCTTGGGCGGCGTGCGGGTGGTGCGGTTCGAGGTGGTCATGACGATGGCCTTGGATCGAGAGCAATCCCCGGAAGCCGAGGTTTCATTCCTCTCCCCGTGGGGGAGAGGTGGCCCGCGTAGCGGGTCGGTGAGGGGAGCACTTGGTGCCCATCTGTCTGCCCCTCACCCCAACCCTCTCCCCCACGGGGAGAGGGAGTGGAAAGGCGGCGTCAGGACAGGACGACGTTGACCGCCGATTCCGTCAGCTCCTTGCCGAAGCAGCGCTGGTAGAACTCGGCGACCAGCGGGCGCTCCAGCTCGTCGCACTTGTTCAGGAAGGTCACGCGGAACGAGAAGGCGAGGTCTTGGAAGATCTCGGCATTCTCGGCCCAGGTGATGACGGTGCGCGGGCTCATCACGGTCGACAGGTCGCCATTGATGAAGGCCTGGCGGGTGAGATCGGCGAGGCGGACCATGCGCGAGACGGTGTCGCGGCCTTCCGTGGTCTGGAAGTTCTTGGCCTTGGAGGCGACGATGTCGACCTCCTTGTCATGCGCCAGATAGTTCAGCGTGGTGACGATGGACCAGCGGTCCATCTGCGCCTGGTTGATCTGCTGCGTGCCGTGATAGAGGCCGGTGGTGTCGCCGAGGCCGATGGTGTTGGCGGTGGAGAACAGCCGGAAGGCGCCGTGCGGGCGGATGACGCGGTTCTGGTCGAGCAGCGTCAGGCGGCCGGCGCTCTCCAGCACGCGCTGGATCACGAACATCACGTCCGGGCGGCCGGCGTCGTACTCGTCGAACACCAGCGCGACGTTGTTCTGGTAGGCCCAGGGCAGGATGCCGTCGCGGAACTCGGTGACCTGAAGGCCGTCCTTCACCACGATGGCGTCCTTGCCGATCAGGTCGATACGGCTGATGTGGCTGTCGAGGTTGACGCGCACGCAGGGCCAGTTGAGGCGGGCGGCGACCTGCTCGATGTGGCTCGACTTGCCGGTGCCGTGATAGCCGGTGACCATCACGCGGCGGTTGTGGGCGAAGCCGGCGAGGATGGCGAGCGTGGTCGGGCGATCGAACAGATAGTCCGGGTCGATCTCCGGCACATACTCGTCCGGTTCGGCATAGGCCGGGACTTCCAGATCGACATCGATGCCGAACACCTGGCTGACGGAAACCTTCATGTCCGGCAGCGCGGCGGTATGCGTGGACGAGGCAGTCATTCTTCCTCCGTTGCCGCGCTCATCAAATCGCGGACTTCTCTAAAGGAGCGGCTCTTAGCAGAAGCCCGCGTTCTTGAGGTGATTATACGCCTGGATGACGTCGCGCAGCCGGTCCTCGGTCGAAATGTCGCCGCCATTGGCGTCGGGGTGATATTTTTTCACCAGCTGCTTGAAGCGGGCCTTGATTTCCTCCGGGGTCGCCGACGCCTCGACGCCGAGCGATTCCAGCGCGCGGCGCTCGGCATTGCGGATCATCCGGCTCTCGCGCGGCGGCTCCGGGTTGGGGCGGCCGGTGCCGCCCACTTCGCTGAACATGCCGAACGGATCGGCGAAGCCTTCCGGCGCGTGCTCGCGCGCGGCGTTCCTGCGCGCGCTGGCACCGCGCATGCCCATCTTCCAGGTCGGACGATGGCCGGTCAGCGCATCCTTCTGGTAGGCGCTCACGGCATCGTCGCCCATGCCGGCGAAATAATTGTACGACTGGTTGTACTCGCGGACGTGGTCAAAGCAGTAGCGCCAGAACCGGCCCTCCTGCGCACGCCCCTTCGGCGCGCGGTGGGTCGCCGGCTTGTCGCAGCCCGCCCATTCGCACATCGGGCAATCCGCCTTGAGGCGGCGGTCCCGGTCCGACTTGATGCGAATGCGATCGAATATGGGGGAGTCGAGCTTCATGATCCGTCGATTATGCGGCTGCCGGGGCAGGTATACAAGAAACCACGCGTAGGTCACCGTGCTGTCCGGCGATATTGACGCCCAGCACGCGGAAGGCTACCGCATCAGCCATGAATGCGAGCCCTCCCGATCCCGAAGACGCCGTTGCCGCGACGCTGACCCGCCTGCGCGCGGCGCTGGCGGAATTGTCTCCCTCCGTGCTGGAGCTGGAGGACGAAAGTCATCGGCATGAAGGGCATGGCGGGTACCGGGCAGGGCAGCTCACGCATCTGCGCGTGCGTATCGTGGCGGAAGCCTTCCGGGGCGAGAGCCGCGTCGCCCGGCACCGCATCGTGAACGGGCTGCTCGCGGACGAAATCGCCCGCGGGCTGCACGCGCTCGCGATCGAGGCCAAGGCGCCGGGGGAGTAATCCGTCCGTCGGGAAGCTTCGCCGATATGGGGATGGCGGGGGCCGATTACCAGACGAAGGCGGGGTGGCCGGTCCATCAAGCAACGTCATCCTGAGGTGCCGCCGCAGGCGGCCTCGATGGATGCTCGTCCGTGCATCCGGAGAACCATCCTTCGAGGCTCGCTGTGCGAGCACCTCAGGATGACGGCGCGTCGAGCGGGAGGAAAAGGCTGCCTCGTTCACGCCGCCCGTAGTGGCGTCAGGCGCACCAGGGTGATGCGGTTGCGCTGCTTGCGCATCACCTGGAAGCGGAAGCCGTGGAACAGGAAGGCCTGTCCGGGTTCGGGGATGATGCGCGCCTCGTGGATGACGAGGCCGGCCACCGTGGTCGCCTCCTCGTCCGGCAGGTGCCAGCCCATGGCGCGGTTAAGGTCGCGGATCGGTACCGAGCCCTCGACGCTCACCGAACCGTCGGGATGGCGGCGGGCGCCGGCGAAGGCCCTGTCGTGCTCGTCGGAGATGTCGCCGACGATCTCCTCCAATATGTCCTCCAGTGTCACCAGCCCCATCACCTCGCCATACTCGTCGACGACGAGGGCGAAGTGCTGCTTGCGGCGGCGGAAGGCCTTGAGCTGGTCGGACAGGGTGGTGACGTCGGGCACGAACCAGGCGTCCAGCGCGATCTTCTCGATGTCGAGCCGGGAGACGTCATTGCCGATCGCCTGAAGCTCGCGCAGCAGATCCTTGGCGTGCAGCACGCCGACGATGTTGTCGGGCCGCTCGCGCCACAGCGGCAGCCGCGTGAAGGGCGAGGCCAGCACTTCGCGAACGATCTTCTCCGGCGGCTCGTCGGCATTGAGGCTCGCCATCTTGGTCCGGTGGACCATGATGTCGGAGACCTCCAGTTCATTGAGGGCGAGCAGGCCGCCGAGCATGTCGCGCTCGTCCTTCACCACGCTGCCCTCGCGATGCAGCAGGTCGACCGCGCCGCGCAGCTCTTCGGCGGCGGAGAGCACGCTCTGGGTCTTGCCGAGCGGCACGCCGAGTGCCTTCAGCATGCCGCGCACCAGTGCCTCGATGGCGAGGGTGAGCGGGCCGAACAGGCTCACCAGCACCCGCAGCGGCCGCACCACCCGCAGCGAGACCTGGTCGGGGTGGTTGATGGCGATGGTCTTGGGCAGCACCTCGGAGAAAATGACCACGACGACGGTCATGCCGATGGTGGCATAGGCGATGCCCGCCGTGCCGAACCAGGCGAGTAAAATGCCGGTCATCAGCGAGGAAGCCGCGATGTTGACGAGGTTGTTGCCCAGCAGGATGCCGCCGATTAGCCGCTCCCGCCGGGACATCATGCTGTTGACGAGGGCGGCGCGCCCGTCGCCGTTCTTCTCCAGCGCGTGCATGCGCGCCTTGGAGGATGCGGTCAGGGCCGTCTCGCTGCCGGAAAAGAAGAAGGACAGCAGGAGGCAGACGACAACGGCGCCGAGCGCCAGCCAGTCATAGCTTGTCATGACCGATTCCTAACCGGCCGCGCGCTCGTCCTCAAGGAAGCTGCGCACGGCGGCCGGATTGACGTCGCGGGCGATGAAGCTCTGGCCGATGCCGCGGGCGAGGATGAAGGTCAGCGCGCCGCGCGAGACCTTCTTGTCCTGGGCGATGAGGTCCATCAGCCCGTCGGTGTCGGGCAACTCGCCGGGAATGTCCTTGATGCGGGTGGGCAGGCCGACCGCCTTGAGGTGGACTTCCACCCGCGCGGCGTCGGCGCTTGCGCACAGGCCCTGCGCGGCAGAGAAGCGGAACGCCTGCGCCATGCCGATGGCGACCGCCTCGCCATGCAGCAGGCGCTGGGAGAAGCCCGCACCGGCTTCCAGCGCGTGGCCGAAGGTGTGGCCGAGATTGAGCAAGGCACGGTCGCCGGTCTCCTTCTCGTCGCGGGCGACGACGGCGGCCTTGGAGGCGCAACTGGTGGCGATCGCCTCGATCCGCGAGGGGCCGCCGCCGAACACGTCCTGCCACTTGCGCTCCAGCCAGGCGAAGAACGGGGCGTTGTCGATCAGCCCGTATTTGGCGACCTCGGCATAGCCCGAGCGGAATTCGCGCAAGGGCAGCGTGTCGAGCGCCTGCGTGTCGGCCAAAACCAGGATCGGCTGGTGGAAGGCGCCGATGAGGTTCTTGCCGTGGCGCGAATTGATGCCGGTCTTGCCGCCGACCGAGGAATCGACCTGCGCCAGCAGGCTGGTCGGTGCCTGCACGAAATCGACGCCGCGCCTGAGCGCCGCCGCCGCGAAGCCCGCGAGGTCGCCGACCACGCCGCCGCCGAGCGCCAGCACCAGGTCACGCCGCTCGATGCGTGCGGCCAGCAGGCCGTCGAGCACCTGCTCGAAAACGCTGAAACTCTTCGACTTCTCGCCGGGTTCGACGATGACGGGCGTCGGGATCAGGCCGGCGGCCTTGAGCGAGGCCTCGACGGTGGCGAGGTGGCGCTCGGCAACATTGCGGTCGGTGACGATGCCCACGCGCGCGCCGGGCCGAAGCGCGGCGATGCGCGCGCCGGCCTCGGCGAACAGGCCGGGGCCGATGACGATGTCATAGGCCCGCTCGCCCAGCCCGACGGAAAGCTGGGTCAATTCGGGGCGCAACTGCTCGGCAGCCTCGGTCACGGCGCGTCTCCTGTCGGCTCGGCGGAAAGATGGCGCGTCAGCGCGTCCACCACCACCTCGACCATGGCGTCCTGCGGCACGTCGTGCGAGACGACGGTGATCGCCGCCTGCGCATAAATGGGATAGCGAAGGTCGATCAGCCGGGCGAGCGTGCCGGCCGGATCCTCGTTCTTCAGCAGCGGCCGGTCGTCGCGCCGGCGCACGCGGCGCAGCAGAAGGTCGAGATCGGCCTTCAGCCACACCGAGACCCCCTGGCGGGCGATGGCCTCGCGGGTGTCCTCATTCATGAAGGCCCCGCCGCCGGTGGCGAGCACCATCGGCCCGTTCTCCAGGAGGCGGGCGATGACCTTCTTTTCGCCGTCGCGGAAGGCCGGCTCGCCGTGATGGGCGAAAATCTCCGGGATGGTCATGCCGGCGGCCTGCTCGATCTCGGTGTCGGCGTCGGCGAAGGGCAGGACCAGGCGGCGGGCGAGGCGCTTGCCGACCGAGGATTTTCCCGCCCCCATCATGCCGACAAGGACGATGGAGCGCGGGCCCAGCCGGTCGCGCAGCGCCGCCGCCTTCTCGTCCTGGACGAAATCCGCTGTCATGGCCCCGTTTCCGGCCTCTTGCCCGATGGCCTCATGCTCGCTCATCGAGAGGCGACTATCATCCGCGACGAGGCGACGCAATGTAACCGTGGCCTTCGGCAAGGCGGCAGGCCGGCGCCCGCGCTTTCTTCCGTCCGGCGGGGTAAAGGTTCTAGGATCGAACCAATCACTCTCTCCCGATTCGCTCCGGACGATCTGCCTGCCATGCCGAGCCTCATCCGCCTTCTCGTCATTCTGGCCATTCTCGGCGGCATCGGCTACGGCGCGATGTGGGCGCTGGCCAATCTGGTCGAGCCGCAGCCGCGCGAGATGAGCATGCCCGTGCCGCTCGATCGAAAGACGCCGTGAGCAGGCCCGCCACCCTTTTCCTCGACATGATCGCCGCCGAGCGCGGCGCCAGCGCCAACACGCTCGCAGCCTATGGCCGCGATCTCGAGGATTACGAGGCGTTCCTCGGCACGCAGGGCGTCGACGCGGCGGGCGCGCAGACCGCCGACATCCGCGCCTATCTCGCCGAGCTTTCCGCCCGCGGCCTCGCCAGCGCCAGCGTGGCGCGCAAGCTCTCCGCCGTGCGCCAGTTCCACCGCTTCCTCTATGTCGAGAGCCATCGCGGTGACGACCCCGCCGCCGTGCTGGAGGGCCCGCGCCGCACGCGGCCGCTGCCCAAGGTGCTGTCGCTGGAGGAGGTGACGCGGCTGATCGAGACCGCCCATGCCCGCGCCGGCGAGGCGGTGCCGAGCGTCGGCGAGAGCGCGCGCCGGGCGCGGGTCGCCTGCTTCGTGGAGTTGCTCTACGCCACGGGCCTGCGCGTGTCCGAACTCGCCGCGCTGCCGGCCTCGGCGGCCACCGCCAAGGGCGATGCCATCATCGTGCGCGGCAAGGGCGCCAAGGAGCGGCTGGTGCCGCTCGGCGAGGCAGCGAAGGCGGCGATGCGCGCCTATCGCGCCGCGCTGGAGAATGTTCGCGCGGTCCGGCCGAAGGAGAAGATGCCGGCGGAGGCCGCGCGCTGGCTGTTCCCCTCCGGCGCGGCAAGCGGTCACATCACCCGCCAGCAGGTGGCGCTCGACCTGAAGGAACTCGCGCTGGTCGCCGGGATCGACCCGGCCAAGCTGTCGCCGCATGTGCTGCGCCACGCCTTCGCCAGCCATCTTCTGGCGCATGGCGCGGATCTGCGCATCGTGCAGACGCTGCTCGGCCATACCGATATCTCGACCACGCAGATCTATACCCATGTGCTCGACGAGCGGCTGAAGAGCCTCGTGCGCGACCTGCATCCGCTGGGCGAGGGGGCGGACGATACCGCCGGAGATTAAGCCTTGCGAGCGGCTTGCCTTGACGTCGCCACCCTCTCGGGGCAGCTTCCGCGCAACTTTAGCGGCCGCCCGTCCGGGCGGGCCATCCTCATGAGCCGGGTTTGCCGACCTCCGATGCGTAGTTACCTCGATTTTGAGAAGCCCGTGGCCGAGCTCGAGGCCAAGCTGGAAGAGTTGCGTGCCGTTGCCGCGCAGGGCGACGCCGTCGCCATCGGCGACGACATCACCCGCCTCGAAGGCAAGGCCCGCGATGCGCTGGTCCAGCTCTACGCCAACCTCACGCCGTGGCAGAAGGCGCAGGTCGCCCGCCACCCGCTGCGCCCGCATTTCACCGATTATGCCACCACGCTGTTCAGCGAGTTCGACCCGCTCGCCGGCGACCGCAAATTCGGCGACGATCACGCGATTCTCGGCGGTTTCGCGCGGTTTCGCGGCCGTCCGGTCTGCCTGATCGGGCAGGAGAAGGGCTCGACCACCGAGACCCGCATCAAGCACAATTTCGGCATGGCGCGTCCCGAGGGCTACCGCAAGGCGGTACGCCTGATGGAGCTGGCCGACCGCTTCTCGCTGCCCGTCGTCTCGCTCGTCGACACCGCCGGCGCCTTTCCCGGCCTCGACGCCGAGGAGCGCGGCCAGGCCGAGGCGATCGCCCGTTCGACCGATGCCTGCCTCGCGCTCGGCGTGCCCAATGTCGCGGTGATCATCGGCGAGGGCGGCTCCGGCGGCGCCATCGCCATCGCCACGGCGAATCGCGTGCTCATGCTCGAACACTCGATCTACAGCGTGATATCCCCCGAGGGAGCGGCCTCGATCCTCTGGCGCGACACCGCCAAGGCGCAGGAAGCAGCGATGAACATGAAGATCACCGCGCAGGATCTCGCGCGCTTCCATGTGATCGACGGCATCATCGCCGAGCCGCCGGGCGGCGCCCACCGCGACCCGACAATGGCCATCGAGGCGGCGGGCGACGCCATCGAGGCGGCGCTGAACGACCTCGAAGGGCTCGATCCGCAAGCCCTTCGCAAGGCACGGCGCGAGAAGTTCCTGGCCATCGGCCGGACGCTCTAGGCCGGACGCGCTAACGCTGCTGGCCGGAAGCCCTTGGTCGGGACGCGCGCTTGAGCTAGAATCCGCCTCGGGCAGGGGTTTCGAAGCGGCCGACATATCGTGGGACGCACGGGGAGTATTCGGGCTTGAGCCTTTCCGGTCTTACTCGGCTCGTCCGCGGCGGCGCCGCCGCGCGCTGGCGCATGGCGCTGCTGTCGGGCGCGGCCGCGCTCGCGCTCGCCGCCTGCACCGGAGATGACGGTCCGGGGCCCTTGTCCAAGTCGATGGCGCTGTCGCCGAAGACGCTTGCCCTGATCCAGGAAAAGCAGATGGAGGCGACCAGCCCCATCGTCGTGCGCATCTTCAAGGAAGAGTCCGAGCTCGAGGTCTGGAAGGAAACCACCAGCGGCGACTACGCGCTGCTGAAGACCTACCCGATCTGCCGCTGGTCCGGCGAACTCGGCCCGAAGGTCAGGGAAGGCGACCGGCAGGCGCCGGAAGGCTTCTACGCCATCACGCCCGGCCAGATGAACCCGAACTCGCAATACTATCTCGCCTTCGATCTCGGCTTTCCCAATGCCTATGACAAGGCGCTGGGGCGCTACGGCTCGAACCTGATGGTGCATGGCGACTGCTCCTCGCGCGGCTGCTACGCCATGACCGACGAGCAGATCCAGGAGCTGTTCACGCTCGGCCGCGAGAGCTTCAAGGGCGGCCAGCGCTCCTTCCAGGTGCAGGCCTATCCGTTCCGCATGACGGCGGACAACATGGTCCGCCACCGCAACAACCCGAACCTCGCCTTCTGGAAGATGCTGAAGGAGGGCAGCGACACGTTCGAGGTGACCCGCGCGCCGCCGAAGGTGGACTATTGCGGCAAGCGCTACGTGTTCAACGCGACGCCGGTCAATGCGGGCCAGAAGTTCCAGGCCTCGGCCGCGTGTCCCGAATACACCCAGCCCGAAGGTCTCGCCGACGCCATCGCCGCGCGCCAGCAGGATCTGGCCACCCGCATCGCCAGCGCCGATGCGTCCGCGCCGGTTGCACCGGTGAAGACCGGCAAGGATGGCGGGATGCACAAGGTGTTCCTCGCCAAGCTGGCCAATCCGGAGCTCACCGCCCCCGGCTCGCTGCCGCCCGTGGTCAAGCCACCGGGCAGCGATTACGGCGTCGCGACCAATGCGCCGGCGCCCGAGGACACCATCGCGCTCGCCACGGCCGACATGGTGCCGGCGGCGACGGACGTGGCCGCCTCGATGGGCGGACAATCGGTCGCCGGCGTGCCCATGCCGGCGCCGCGCCCGACCGACATTCCCGGCGATCAGGGCACCCAGCTCGCCGCCGCGCCGGGCAATGGCGTCGTCAGTGCGCGCTCGCCGGCCGTCACGGCACCGGGAACGCAGGTCGCCGCGCTGGATTCTGGCGGCGGCGGCTTCCTCGACAGCGTCAAGGGCTGGTTCGGCGGCGGCTCCACGACGCCGGCAGCGGCGCCCGCGGCGGCCAGCGCGCCGCAGGCTTCCAGCGGCGCCTCCGCGCTGGCGAATGCCGGCTTCTCCTTCAGCAGCCTGTTCGGCGGCGGCAGTGCCGCTCCGGCGCCGGCCGCCGCTGCGCCGGTGGCCGATGTGCCGGTGCCCCCGGTGCGTCCGCCGGTGCCGCAGCAGATGGCGACGCGCACGCCGGCCGGCGCGAGCCCGGCCGCGCATCCGTCCACCATTCCTGCGGCCCAGCCGGCCCGCGTTCCGGCTCCGGCGGCGGTGCAGCCCTCCGCCGCTCCGGCTCAGACGGGTTATGCGCCGGTGCCGACGCCCGGACAGGCGACCTATACCAGCGTGCCGACACCGACCGCCGCCGCGGCGGCTTCCGGCGCCGCGGCGCAACTGCGCCCCTCCATGCCCGCCTCCGGCCAGCAGGAGGCCGGTGCGCTGCCCGGCGCACCGATCCTGACGCCGGGGACCTTCTCCTCGTCGGTGCAGTAGCGCCGCAGGTGCATTGAACGCGAAAAGGCCGGCGCGCGATCGCCGGCCTTTTTCGTGTGTGCCGATGTGTCAGCTGATGAAGGTCGAATGCGCGCTGGCGACGCGCCAGCCGCCCGGCTCGCGCCGCCATATCCGGCTGAAGCGCAGGCTGGCGGCGAAGGGCGATCCGCCCGCGCGCCCCTCCGCATCGGCGCGCAGCACCGATTGGACGAGGCCCGGTGCGAAGGGCCGGAAACGGAAGTCGGAGAAGGCGAGGCGGGTCAGTTCCAGCGCGCGGGTGCGGTGCAGGTCGAGGTCGTCGCCCTTCGACAGGAACTGCCCGGTCTGGTCGATGAAGACGAGATCATCGGCCAGCAACGCGTCGAGCGCGGCCACGTCGCCGCGCAGGGCGGCGTCGCGCAGCCGGCCCTCGGCGGCCTCGACCTCGCGAATCTCGTCGCCGGCCGGGCCGCCCGTGCTCATATGAACTTGCCGTGGCAGTGCTTGTATTTGAGGCCCGATCCGCACGGGCAAGCCTCGTTGCGCCCGACGCGGCCCCAGCTCGACGGGTCGTTCGGGTCGCGGCGGGGCTGCGCATCGGCATCGGCCGACGGCGCCAGCGTCGCCTGCTGGGCGAAGCTGTCGTCGGCGAGCGCGAGCGCGAACTCATCCTCGCCGGTGTCGGCGTCGATGTGGTGGGCGATCCCCGGCGTCGGCTCGGGCGGCGGGGCCATCATCACCTCGACGCGCAGCAACTGGGCGGTCACCGCCTCGCGCAGGCTGGAGAGCATGGCCTCGAACAGCTGGAAGGCTTCCGACTTGTACTCGTTCAGCGGGTCGCGCTGGGCATAGCCGCGCAGGCCGACGACCTGGCGCAGATGGTCGAGCGTGACCAGATGTTCGCGCCAGAGATGGTCGAGCGTCTGCAAGAGGATCGACTTCTCGACATAGCGCATGACCTCGGGGCCGTACTGGGCGACCTTCGCGGCCATGGCCTCGTCGGCACGGTTCTGGATGCGCTCGCGCATCTCCTCGTCGGCGATGCCTTCCTCGGCGGCCCATTCCTTGACCGGCAGGTCGAGGCCGAGCACGCGGCGCAGCGCCTCGGTGAGGCCCTCGGTGTCCCACTGCTCGGGATAGGCATTGGGCGGCACGAACTTGACGACCAGATCCTCGATGACGCCGTGGCGCATCTCGGCGACGGTCTCGGCGACGTCGTCGTCCTGCATCAGCTCGACGCGCTGCTCGAACACCACCTTGCGCTGGTCGTTCATCACGTCGTCGTATTTCAGCAGGTTCTTGCGGATGTCGTAGTTGCGCGCCTCGACCTTCTGCTGCGCCTTTTCCAGCGCGCGGTTGATCCAGGGATGGACGATGGCCTCGCCCTCCTTGAGGCCGAGCTTCTGCAGCATGCCGTCGAGCCGGTCGGATCCGAAGATGCGCATCAGGTCGTCTTCCAGCGACAGGAAGAAGTGCGAGTGGCCGGGATCGCCCTGACGGCCGGAGCGGCCGCGCAGCTGGTTGTCGATGCGCCGGCTCTCATGGCGCTCGGTGCCGATGACATAGAGGCCGCCGGCAGCCAGCGCGCGGGCCTTGAGAGCGGCGATCTCGGCGCGGATGGCGGCTTCGGCGGCGGTGCGCTCCTCGCCCTCGGGCAGGCTGGCGAGCTCGTGCTGGATGCGCATCTCGGCATTGCCGCCGAGCTGGATGTCGGTGCCGCGGCCGGCCATGTTGGTGGCGATGGTGATGGCGCCGGGCACGCCCGCCTGGCTGACGATGTAGGATTCCTGCTCGTGGTGGCGGGCGTTCAGCACCGCGAACACCTTGTCCTCGGCCTTGCCGTCATCGCCGTCATAGAGCGGGCGGAAGGCGTCGGGGTCCGAGAAGTCCTTCTGCTTGAAGCCGCGCTTCTTCAGCAGCTCGGCCAGCAATTCCGACTTTTCGATCGAGGTGGTGCCGACCAGCACGGGCTGGCCCTTGGCCTTGCACTCCTCGATGAGGTCGATGATGGCGTTGTATTTCTCGCCGGCCGTCCGGTAGACCTCGTCATCGTCGTCGACGCGCTGGACCGGCAGGTTGGTCGGGATCTCGATGACTTCGAGATTGTAGATGTCGCCGAACTCGGCCGCCTCGGTGTTCGCCGTGCCGGTCATGCCGGCCAGCTTCTCGTACATGCGGAAGTAGTTCTGGAAGGTGATGGAGGCGAGCGTCTGGTTCTCCGGCTGGACCTGCACGCGCTCCTTGGCTTCCAGCGCCTGGTGGAGCCCTTCCGAATAGCGGCGGCCCGGCATCATGCGGCCGGTGAACTCGTCGATGATGACGACTTCGTTGTTGCGGACGATGTAGTCCTTGTCGCGCTGGAACAGCGTGTGGGCGCGCAGCGCCTGGTTGACGTGGTGCACCACCGAGACGTTCTCGATGTCGTAGAGACTGTCGGACTTCAGCAGTCCGGCGTCGCGCATCATCTGTTCCATCTTCTCCATGCCGGCTTCGGTCATGGCGACGGAGCGCTGCTTCTCGTCGACCTCGTAATCCTCCTTCGACAGCTTCGGAATGTAGGTGTCGATGGTGTTGTAGAAGTCCGAGCGGTCGTCGAGCGGGCCGGAGATGATGAGCGGGGTGCGCGCCTCGTCGATCAGGATCGAGTCCACCTCGTCGACCACGGCGTAGAAGTGCGGGCGCTGCACCATCTGGTTCAGCTCGTACTTCATGTTGTCGCGGAGATAGTCGAAGCCGAGCTCGTTATTGGTCGCGTAGGTGACGTCGCAGGCATAGGCCGCGCGACGCTCATTGTCGTCGAGGCCGTGATGGATGATGCCGACGGTAAGGCCGAGGAAGCGGTAGACCCGGCCCATCCACTCGGCGTCGCGCTTGGCGAGGTAGTCGTTCACGGTGACGACGTGCACGCCCTTGCCGGTCAGCGCGTTGAGATAGACCGGCGAGGTGGCGACCAGCGTCTTGCCTTCGCCGGTGCGCATCTCGGCGATGCCGCGCTCGTGCAGCACCATGCCGCCGATCAGCTGTACGTCGAAATGCCGCTGGCCCAGCGCGCGCCGTGCCGCCTCGCGGACGGTGGCGAAGGCGGGCACGAGGAGGTCGTCGAGGCTGGCGCCCTTGGCCAGCTGCTCCCTGAACTGCGCCGTACGGGCGCGCAGCTCGTCGTCGCTGAGCTTGAGCAGCTCCGGTTCCAGCGCGTTGATGGCGGCGACTTTCGGCTGATAACCGCGCACGCGGCGGTCATTGGCCGATCCGAAGAGCTTTCGCGCGAGAGCGCCGAACATGAGCTTCCAATCCGTGTCCGCCAGGGCATAAGTCGGCGCCGGCGGTGACGGGCCGCCGGATCCTTGTGTCACGCGAACTCCGGCGCCAATGCGCGGACTGCCTCATCGAGACGCCATTTGCGGCTGAAATGGGTCTGCCGGGCCAGGCCGCCGCGAACGGCTTGCCGGTTCTTGCGTCACATCACTGCGAGCACCGGGGAGGCGCCGCACGACTTGCCACACTTATGAACGGGTTTGGGGGTTGTCAATCGCACGCCGGGCGACAGTTTTCTGACGAAAGGGAACGGTGGCCGGTGTCTTTCGCCCCTCGCGACCCCTTGCGGCCGTCGCGAGACTGTCAGCTTTTCGATTGCTTTATCGACCCGCTTGCAACCAACGCCCGGCTGGGCCAGCTTTCGCCGCCCGAACCGCGGACAAACCGCAACCCAAGGAATGTCTTTTATGACCCTTCATCGTCCGCACACCGCATCACAGGCGGCTCGCCACGGCGCCGGCATTCTCCGCGCCGGCCTGATGGCCGCGCTGATCGGTACCGCGATCCTTCCGGCCCTGCCGGCGCTCGCGCAGACCGCGGCTCCCGCCGCCTCGACGGCGCAGGGCGATGACCCGGTGCTGGCCATCGTCAACGGCACCGAGATCCGCCGCAGCGAAGTGAACGCCGCCGCCGAGGAACTGGGGCCGAACCTGCCGCAGCAGATCCAGGGCCCGGCGCGCGACGAATATGTGCTCGGCTTCCTCATCGACCTCACTGCCATGGCGCAGGCCGCCGAGGCGCAGAAGCTCGATCAGACGCCGGAGTTCAAGCAGCAGCTCGACTTCATCCGCAAGCGCGTGCTGATGCAGGCGGCGCTGGAGAAGGCGACCAAGGCCGCGCTGACCGACGAGGCCCTGAAGAAGACCTATGACGAGGCGATCGGCCAGCAGAAGCCGGAAGAGGAGGTGCATGCGCGCCACATCCTGTTCCGCGCCGCGCCCGACGACAAGGACGCGTCCGCCGCCGCCGAGAAGAAGGCGCAGGACGTCGAGGCCCGCCTGAAGAAGGGCGAGGACTTCGCGACGCTGGCCAAGCAGCTGACCGAGGACCCCTCGGGCAAGGAAGATGGCGGCGATCTCGGCTTCTTCACCAAGGAGCAGATGGTGCCGGAATTCGCCGACGTGGCCTTCGCGATGAAGCCGGGCGAAGTGTCGAAGCCGATCAAGACGCAGTTCGGCTGGCACGTCATCAAGGTCGAGGAGAAGCGCCAGAAGCCGGTGCCGACCTTCGACGAGGTGAAGCCGCAGATCCAGCAGTACCTCGCCCAGAAGGCGCAGGCCGAGACCGTGCAGAAGACCCGCGAGGCCGCCAAGGTGGAGAAGACCGCCGCGGCGCCGAGCCCCGCCGACCTCACCACCAAGCCGGCCGCCCCGGCCGAGGCGCCCAAGCCGGCGCAGTGACGCCTGCCTGATCACTGAGACGGAAAGGCTCCGGACCCACGCCGGAGCCTTTTCTTTTGGTGGTTCTCCCGATCTTCCGCCGCAGGCGCGTCGTCGCATGTGCGTCTTCACGTGCGTCTTGCGGATGTCGCGCGCATGGGGCACACCCGTCGCGCTCTCACTTGCCCGCAGGGACTGCCCGATGGCCCACGCTTCTCCCGTCTCCCCGCTCGCGCCCAAGACCACACCGGATGTCGGCCCGGTCGCCGGGGTGCGCTTCGCCACCGCCGAGGCGGGGATCCGCTATCGTGGCCGCACCGACGTGCTGCTGCTGGCCCTCGACGCCGGCACCACGGTGGCGGGCGTGTTCACCAAGTCGAAATGCCCTTCGGCACCGGTCGAATGGTGCCGCGATATCCTGCCCAAGGGGCTGGCGCGCGGGCTGGTGGTCAATTCCGGCAATGCCAACGCCTTCACCGGCCAGAAGGGTCGCGAAGCCACCGCGCTGACCGCGAAGATCGCCGCCAAGGCCCTGGGCTGCCGCGAGGACGAGGTCTATCTCGCCTCCACCGGCGTGATCGGCGAGCCGCTCGACGCGACGAAATATGACGGCGTGCTGGAGGAGACCGCCACGCGCCTCGGCTCCCTGCCGTGGATCGACCCGGCCAAGGCGATCATGACCACCGACACCTTCCCCAAGCTCGCCACTGCCAAGGTGAAGATCGACGGGGTGGAGGTGACGCTGGCCGGCATCGCCAAGGGCGCCGGCATGATCGCGCCCGACATGGCGACCATGCTGTCCTTCGTCTTCACCGACGCGGCGATCGAGGCGCCCGCCTTGCAGGCGCTGCTGTCGAAGGGCGTGACCGACTCGTTCAACGCCGTCACCATCGACGGCGATACCTCGACCTCCGACACGCTGCTGCTGTTCGCCACCGGCGCTTCGGGCGCGCCGCGCATATCCGATGCGAAGGACCCGCGCCTCGCCCGCTTCCGTCGCGCGCTGACCACTGTGCTCGCCGACCTCGCCGAGCAGGTGGCGCGGGACGGGGAGGGCGCGCGCAAGCTGGTGCGCATCCAGGTCACCGGCGCCGTCTCCAAGCGCTCCGCGCGCAGGATCGCCATGTCGATCGCCAATTCGCCGCTGGTGAAGACCGCGGTGGCCGGCGAGGATGCCAATTGGGGCCGCATCGTCATGGCGGTCGGCAAGGCGGGCGAACCGGCCGAGCGCGACCGGCTCTCCATCTCCTTCGGGCCGATCCGCGTGGCGCATGAGGGCGCGCGCGACCCGGCCTATGACGAAGCGGAAACCTCGGCCTATATGAAGGGCGACGTCATCGACATCACCGTCGATATCGGCCTCGGCCGCGGCACCGACCGGGTGATGACCTGCGACCTCACCAAGGAATATGTCGCCATCAACGGCGACTACCGCTCGTAAGGGAGCCGGCATGAAGCTCGTCCTCGTCGCCGCCTGCGCGCTCGTCGATTCCGACGGGCGGGTGCTGATCGCCGAGCGGCCGGAAGGCAAGTCGCTGGCGGGGATGTGGGAGTTTCCCGGCGGCAAGGTCGAGCCCGGCGAGCGGCCGGAGGAGTGCCTGATCCGCGAGCTTGCCGAGGAGCTCGGCATCACGGTGAAGGAGGCGTGCCTCGCACCGCTCACCTTCGCCTCGCACACCTATGAGAACTTCCAGCTGCTGATGCCTTTGTGGATCTGCCGGCGCTGGGAAGGCAATCCGCACGGCCGCGAGGGTCAGCGCCTTGCCTGGGTGAAACCCGGCAAGCTGCGCGAATATCCCATGCCGCCGGCCGACGAGCCGCTGATCCCGATGCTGCTCGACCTGCTCGGGCCGGGGCGGTAGAGGCCCGACGACAAACACACCGTCATCCTGAGGTGCGAGCCGCAGGCGAGCCTCGAAGGATGCTCATCCGGGCACCGCCTGCGTGCTTCGAGGCCGGCCTTGAAGGCCGGCACCTCAGCATGACGGCGGGCCGGGGCGCTAGTTCCCCTCTCCCGGCAGACGCCCCTCCGGCACTTTCAGCGCATCCGCCAGCCGCGCCTTGGCCGAGCCGGGGCGCAGCGGCTTCTGCTGGCTTTCATGCGGCGCCCAGCCGGAGACCCAGGCGATCTCGAAGGTGGCGCGCAGCCGCCCGTCGGGGTCGGCGAAGCGCTCGGCATAGACCTCGAACAGCCGCGTCAGCGTCTTGCGCAGCAGCGGCGCGCGGCGGCGGTCGGTCAGTGGGTTGGCCGCACCCATGCGGCGCAGGTCCGCCATCAGCGACAGCGGGTCGCCATAGCGCACGGTGATGCGGTCGACATCGGTGACGGGGAGCGCGAAGCCGGCGCGCTGCAACAGGCCGCCAACGTCGCGCAGCTCCGCGAACGGTGCGACGCGCGGCGAGATGCCGCCCAGCGTGTCGCTCTCGGCGATGGCGAAAGCCTCGCGCAGCTCATTGAGCGTGCCCGCGCCGAAGAAGCCGGCCAGCAGCAGCCCGTCCGGCCGCAGCGCGCGGCGAATCTGCGCCAGCACGCCGGGCAGGTCGTTGACGGTCTGAAGCGCCAGCGCCGAGACGATGAGATCAAGCGAGGCCGGCGCGAAAGGCAGCACTTCCGGGTCGATGACGGCGTCGACATCGGCGCGCTCGGCCGGGCCGAAGGCCATGAGGCTGCCCACCATCGGCGAGCCGGCGAGCGCCGCGCGCACGGCGGCGGTCGGCGTGCCGAGGTCGGCCGCGCGCTCGAAACGCCGCTTCACCGCGCCGATGCGGTCGGCGAGGTCCTCGGCCACGCGGTCCAGCAGGAAGGTCTCCGGCCCGAGCGCCAGAGCGCGGCGGCGGCGGGCGGCCAGCGCGCGCGGGTCGAACACGTCGACGATGCTGGAGGTCTCGGGTCCGGACATGAAGTGCTCCTCGGGCAGAGCCATAGGACGCGTGCCGTGCCGGGTCAAAGGTGCGCACAGCTATTCGGCTTCAGGCTCGACGATGCGCCGCTCGCCTGGCCGCAGCGTCGCGCAGGCGGGAGTGCCGTCCTTGCCCGTGCCGTATATGATCGTTTCGATGACCGCTCCGCTGGCGGCGGCGCGATCCAGCAGGTCAGCTCCGATATCGTGGATGTCGATCTTCATCCGGCGGGACCAGGGAGAGGAAGCGTCGCCGGCGAGTTGGCCGATGCGGATATAGACGAACCGCCGCTCGGGTCCTTCGCGGCGCACCTGATCGCCGAAGAATTTCGGCCCCGGCCCCACACGGATCTGGAAATCGAACGGGAGCGGCTCGCCCTCGCGCGAGGATTTAGGATCGAGAGGCGATTCGTCCTTGGCCTGAAGGCTGTGGAGCACGCCGACGACAGGCTGCTCGATGACGATCCGCATATTGATCACGTTCTGATCGGACTTGGCCATGCGGGTTTCGAGCTCAAGGGAGGAGGTCGAGGGGAATTCAAGCCGAGACGCTACCGAGGCGCAACCCGAAGCGCCCGTTCCGCACACATGGTAGGCTCGCTGTCATGGACAAGTCCCTGGAAGCGGAAAGCACCGTCCTTTCCTTCACCGTTCGCCTTGCGGGCATGGCGCGGATGGCGGCGCGCGGGCTGGTGGATCTCGTCCTGCCGCCGGTCTGCATGGCCTGCCGGGCCGCCGTCGACGAGCCGGGCTGCCTGTGTGCCGGCTGCTGGAGCCGCATCGGCTTCATCGAGCGGCCGATCTGCGACCGCCTCGGCACTCCGCTCGCCTATGAACTCGACGGCGGGACGGTCAGCGCCGCCGCGCTCGCCGATCCGCCGGCCTATGGGCGGGCGCGGGCGGTGGCGGCGTTCGGCGATGTCGCCCGCGATCTCATTCACGCGCTGAAATATGCCGACCGGCTCGACGTGGCGCCGCCCATGGCGCGGATGATGGCGCGCGCCGGGGCGGACATTCTCGAGGGCGCAGGCGCGCTGGTTCCGGTGCCCTTGCACGGGCTCAGGCTCTGGCGCCGCCGCTTCAACCAGTCGGTGCTGCTGGCGCGCGGCGTCAGTGCGGCGAGCGGCGTGCCGGTGCGCACGGACTGGCTGGCGCGCGGGCGCGCCACCCTCCCGCAGGTCGGGCTCGACCGCACGGCGCGTGCCGCCAACGTGGCCGGCGCCTTCATCGTGCCCGAGACGGCGCGGGCCGAGCTGCGGGGCCGGCGCGTCGTGCTGGTCGATGACGTGCTGACTACCGGGGCCACCATCGATGCCTGCGTCAAGGCGCTCACCCGCGCGGGGGCGAGCGGGGTCGACGTGCTGGTTTTCGCGCGGGTTGTTGACGGGCCTCACACGCCCATATCATAGACAAGTGCCGGACGGCGCAGCGCGAGGCGAGGCCGATGTCGCAGATCGAGATCTACACCACCTATACCTGCCCTTATTGCCATGCCGCCAAGGACCTGCTGAAGCGCAAGGGCGTGACCTTCTCCGAGATCAACGTGACCGGCGATCCGCAGGCGCGCTCGGCCATGTCGAGCCGCGCCAACGGGCGCACCAGCGTGCCGCAGATCTTCATCGACGGGCGCCATGTCGGCGGCTGCGACGACCTTTACGCGCTGGAGGAAGCCGGCGAGCTGGACGGCCTGCTCGCCAGCTGATCTTTGCCGTTCCGCCGCATCGAGACCAGAGTGACCGCCATGACCGACACCCAGCCCGCCGCAACACCCCGCAAGCTGCATCTCGGCAGCCCCTTCCGCGCGGCGCTGGTGCAGATGCGCGCGGGCAAAAGCGTGGCGGCGAATGTCGAGGCGGCTGCCGCGCTGATCCGCGAGGCGGCGGCGGCCGGCGCGACCTATATCCAGACGCCGGAGATGACCGGCACGATGGAGGAGAACCGGCAGGCGCTGTTCGCCGTGCTGCACGAGGAAGAGACCGATCCGGCGCTGAAGGCGTTCCGCGACCTTGCCGCCGAGCTGAAGGTGCATCTGCATATCGGCTCGCTGGCGATCCGCGCGAGCGAGCACCGTGCTGCCAACCGCGCCTTCCTCCTCGGGCCGGACGGGGCGATCGAGGCGCGCTACGACAAGATCCACATGTTCGACGTCGACCTGCCCAATGGCGATGTCTACCGCGAATCCGAGGCTTACCGGCCGGGCGAGCTCGCCGTCGTGGCGGACCTGCCGGAGATCCGGCTCGGCTTCACCATCTGCTACGATCTGCGCTTTCCCGCGCTGTTCCGCGCGCTGGCCGAGGCGGGTGCGGGGATGATCGCCGTGCCGGCCGCGTTCACGCAGTCGACCGGCGAGGCGCACTGGCACATCCTGCTGCGCGCCCGCGCCATCGAGACCGGCACTTATGTGCTGGCGGCGGCGCAGGGCGGCACGCATGAGAATGGTCGCAAGACCTTCGGCCACAGCCTGATCATCGACCCGTGGGGCACCATCCTCGCCGAGGCCGGCACCGAGCCGGGCTTCATCGTCGCCGAGATCGACCCGGCCAAGGTGAAGGCGGTGCGCTCGCGCATCCCCTCGCTGGAGAATGGCCGCCGCTTCGAATTGGTGATACCCGCCGACGAGAGCCGCCTGCATCTCGTCCCGCCCGGTGACGCGGCATGATGCTCTATCGCCTGCACTGCGCGCGGGACCATGATTTCGAAAGCTGGTTCCGCGATTCGGCAGCCTTCGACGACCAGAAGGCGCGCGGGCTCGTCACATGCCCGCTGTGCGGCTCGGACGAGGTCGACAAGGCGATCATGGCGCCCTCGCTGGGGCGCGGCACCCGCAAGAACGAGACGGAGACGACCGCCGAAGCGCCGGCCGTTCCCGCCGCTCCGCCCACCCAGCCGGTGGCGCTGATGGCGGAGAAGGAGCAGCAGCTGCGCGCCATGCTGAAGGCGGTGCGCGAGCATGTGGTGGCGAATTCCGACTATGTCGGCGACGATTTCGCCCGCCTCGCCCGCCGCATGCATGAGGGCGACGAGGAGCAGCGGGCCATCCATGGCGAGGCGACCTCCGACGAGGTGCGTGCGCTGATCGAGGACGAGATCGAGGTGCTGCCGCTTCCCGTGCTGCCCGACGAGCGGAACTGAATGGTGGGTCCCCGGCACGGTCTTTCCATGCGGGCCGCGCCGGGCGTGCTGCTGGCGCTGGTTCTTGTCGGCCTTTCCGCGCCGGCGCTGGCGAACACCGAGGGCAAGACCGCACTTTACGAGGTCATCTTCCACGAGCCCTATCGCGGGGCGTGGAAGCGGCTGACCGCGCCGGTGGTCGCGGCGAATCGCTGGCTGAAGGGCGCACGCGGCATATGGCACCCCGCGCGGATGGTCACGGTCGACGCCCAGCACTTCAAGGTGTTCTTCCTGTGCAAGGTCAATGAGTGCGCGGCCAACCGGATCACCGTGATCTTCGGGCCCGGCGGACACCATGCCTATGGGGCCTTCCGCAGCCCGGCGGGCACGCAGATATTGGGCGCGCCCAATGACGATACGCGGCGGGCGCTGCTGAAGGTGCTGATTGAGGAACCGCCGCGGGAGTAGGGGCCTTCTGGCTTTCCCCCTCACCCCAACCCTCTCCCCGACGGGGAGAGGGAGTCGGAAACGCCGGCCCTCAGCTCCCCGCCGTACCCGGCGCGGGCGCGGCGAGCGCTTTCTCGATTTCCGGGATCAGCCGTTCCTTCAGGCCCTGCGCGTCGATCGGGCCGATGAACTTGTAGGCGATGCGCCCGTCGCGGCCGATGACGAAGGTCTCGGGCACGCCATAGACGCCCCAGTCGATGGCGGTGCGCCCGTTCGGATCGACGCCGACGGCGGCATAGGGATTGCCGAAGCGGCCGAGGAAGCGGCGGGCATTGGCCGCGTCGTCCTTGTAGTTCAGCCCGACCAGGCGGAAGCCCGGCATCCTGGAGAGCTGGACCAGGAAGGGGTGCTCATCGCGGCACGGCACGCACCAGGAGGCGAATACGTTGAGCACCGTCACGCCACCCTTCAGCTCGGCCGAGGCGAGGCCCGGCACCGGCGCGCCGTTCTCATTGAGGCCGTCGAGCGGGGCGAGGTCGAGCGCGGGCGCTTCCCGGCCGATCAGCACGGAAGGCAGGCGCGAGGGATCGCCGGAGAACAGCCGGCCATAGAACAGCACGGCGAGCGCCAGGAAGGCGATCAGTGGCAGCAGCACCAGCAGGCGCCGGCGCCGGGGCTTTTCGGGCGGGGAATCCGTCGTCACGAGATGTCCTGTCCGGCCGAGCGACGGCGCACGCCGCGCGATTCCAGCTCCGCCAGCCGGCGGCGCACGCTGCGCCCGTCGGCGAAGATCCACAACGCCAGCGCGCCGAGCACCACGACGCTCACGCCATAGCAGGCGAGGATGAACGGGGCGTGCTCGCCGAACATCATCAATCCTCGCCCTCGGTATCTGGCACGAAGGTGCGCACGACCTCGTAGATGCCGGGATCGAAGGTCGCCATGGACAGCGCTTCCTCGAAGAAGCGGCGCGGCGCGGGATCCTCCCGCATCGCCTGATAATCGGCCATGCTCCGCCACTGCGCGTACATCGTAACCTTGGTGCCGTCGAGGCTCCGGTGCAGCGTGGCGGAGATGAAGCCGTCCGCCCGGTTGACGGTGGTCTCGGTCGCCGCGGTCAGGACCTCGATCAGCCGCTGCTGGTTGGCGGGATCAACCGTGAATACGTTGATCAGCACGATCGCCGGGCTTACCTCACGCATAGGCGGCCTCGGCGGCGGCGCGCGCTTCCAGCGCCCGGAGGCGTCGGCGCAGGATCTCGTTGCGCATCGCCGCCATGTGCAGCGCCAGCATCAGCAGGGTGAAGCCGAGCGCGCAGATCATCAGCGGCCAGAGCATGCTGGAATCGATGGTCGATCCGCCCATGCGGAACACCGAGGCCGGCTGGTGCAGCGTGTTCCACCAGTCGACCGAGAACTTGACGATCGGCACGTTGACGAAGCCGACGAGGGTGAGCACCGCCGCCGCGCGCCCGGCCTGGTTCGGGTCCTCGATGGCCGAGCGCAGCGCCAGGAGGCCGAGATAGAGCAGCAGCAGCACCAGCATGGAGGTGAGCCGGGCGTCCCACACCCAGTAGGTGCCCCACATCGGCCGGCCCCATAGCGAGCCGGTGACGAGGCACAGGAAGGCGAAGACCGCGCCAATCGGCGCCAGTGCCTTGTGCGAGACATCCGCCAGCGGATGGCGCCAGACCAGGATGCCGAGCGCGGAGAGCGCCAGCAGCGAATAGCCGAACATGGCGAGCCAGGCGAAGGGCACATGGATGTACATGATCATCACGGTCTCGCCCTGCTGGTAGTCGGCCGGGGCCTGGAAGGCGAGAGCGAGGCCGACCGCCAGCGTCGCCACCGAGGCGACGGCAAGCCACGGCAGCACCCGCCCGGAAAGGGCGAGGAAGCGGGTGGGGTTGGCAAGATCCATCAGCGCCATGGGGCGGTTCTAATCTGCCCATCGATGCCCGGCAACACGCGCGAGGTGCGGCACAATGCGGATGGGGCCACAGGATGGTCACAAGTTGCGGATTGAAACGGGCGGACGATTCGAAACGGGGATTCGAGAGCGCATGGCTGTGTCGAACGCCGCGAAAGCTGAAGCCGCGAGATTTGTCGCCGCAAAGCCGGCAGGCGCAAGGCTTGTCGCCGTGAGACTGGCCGATCTCGCGCTGGTCGCGCTAACGCTCGGCGCCGGCCTGACCGGCGCGCAGGCGCGCTCACCCAGCGAGCAGATGATGTTGCTGGAGCCTTCCGAACGTATCGAGCAGCGGTGCAACGCCCGCGCCATGGGCGAGGTCGGCCGCGACACCAAGGGCATGAAGCCGGACGAACTTGTCGCCTATGCCTATCACGATCCGGTCATCAAGGGCTGGAAGATCAAGGCGCCCGGCGCGGCGATCCGCTCGGGCAATACCTGGTACCACCTCGCCTATGAGTGCGAGACCGAGCATGACGGGATTGACGTGAAGAGCTTCACCTACAAGCTCGGCGCGGCGATCCCGAATTCGGAATGGGGTAGCCACTACCTCGTCGGGCAGTGAGCGGCTTTCCTCACCAGGAGCGGAGCGCGCGCAGCACCGGGGTCTTCTTGTCGAGGTGGCCGGCCATGCGGCCGAGCAGCCGGTCGAGCAGGTCGATCGCCTCGACCACGGCCGGGCCCTTGTTCAGCATCACGCATTCGGCGCGCGCCGCCATGGCGGCATCGGTCATCTCGCCGCGCGAGGGAATGCCGTCGCGCACCAGATCCTCCAGCACCTGCGTCGCCCAGATCGCCGGCACGGCAGCCGCCTCGCAGATCCACAGGAGTTCTTCCTGCATCTCGGCCAGCCGCTCGAAGCCGATCTCGGCGGCGAGGTCGCCGCGGGCGATCATCACGCTGAACGGCCCCCGCCGGGCCGCGCGGGCGATCAGGTCCGGCAGGTTCTTCACCGCTTCCGGCCGCTCGATCTTGGCCATGACGCCGAGCGGGCGGGCATCGGGATGCGCGCGCCCGTGACGGGCGATGGCCTCGTCGAGCAGGTCGAGGTCTTCCGGCCGACTGACGAAGGAATAGCCGATGAGGTCGGCGCATTCGAGCACGGTCGCGAGGTCGGCATCGTCCTTGGCGGTGAGCGGGGAGAGGCCGAGCGCGGTGTCGGGCAGGTTGATGCCCTTCTCCGGCTTCAGCTTGGTGCCGTCGGCGCGGGTGTGCAGGATGCGGATGAGCGCCTCGCCCTCCGCCGCGTCCACGCTCTCGACCACGCCCTCGACCTTGCCGTCGTCATAGCGCACGCGGTGGCCGACGCTGAGCCGGGTGACGATCTCCGGCAGCGAGACCGCGGCTGCGAAGCCGGCGGTCTCGTCGAGATGCGGCTCGCCATGGGCGACGAGGCGCAGCGCGTCGCCGGGCAGCAGCCGGCCCGAGGGCTTGCCCTTCTTCATCGGCAGCACCGCCTCGGTGCGGATCTTCGGGCCGGCGATGTCCATCAGCACGGTGATGCGGCGCCCCAGCCGCTCGCCGGCCCTGCGCACATGGCCCGCCATGGCGCGCCAGGCGGCGGCATCGTCATGCGCGCAGTTGATGCGGGCGACATCCATGCCGTGGCGGGCGAGGTTCAGCACATAGTCCGGCTCGCTGGCGGCTTCGCTCGGCAGTGTCACCATGATGCGGGTGTAGCGGCCTTCCGGCTCGGGACCGAATATGGCCAGGCTGGCGGCGTCGAGCCGCGCTTCGCCGGCGAAGAAGTCCGGTGCGTCGGCGGGGGCGGACGTCCCCTCGCGGCCGGCCAGCGCCGCCAGCGCGGCGATCACCGCGTCGAGCGTCGGCAGCACGCGGCTCTCCAGCCGCCCGAGCGAGGACAGGCCGAGCCGCATCAACTGGCGCTGCAGGGAGCGCAGGTCGTGGCGGCGCAGGCTGAGATAGTGCGCGAGGTTGACCAGCGCCGCGTCCTCGCGGCCGGCCTGCACGGCGTAGCGGGTGATCAGCGGCGCGGCGCCGGCCAGCACATCCTCGCGCAGGGCGGTGACAGCGTCGAACAGTGCGGTGGCATCGGGTTCGCGATGCGGGTCGGAGGTGATATCGAGCATGGCGCCCCATCCTTCGTGCCAACGGCTCCGGACCTTAGGCGGCGGTCGTGACGCGGCCATGACCCAGCGCAACGGGGTGGCGCGCGCGGGTGCCGACGGGCGCAAAACTTGACTTTGCGACCCCGTCAGCTTAACAGACCGCCAATCCTCGCACACTTCGCGAGCCGTCCCGCCGCCCGGAACCCGAGTCCGGAGGTTAACGCCCGACAGCGCGATGCGCCCTCGGGCGCGTTCGGCATTGTGCAGGTTCCGTGCGGGAACAGGAGCTGAGCGAACGCATGTTCGATTCATTAAGTGACCGCCTTGGCGGCATATTCGATCGGCTGAAGAAGCGCGGCGCCCTCACCGAGGCCGACGTGAACGAGGCCATGCGCGAGGTTCGCCGCGCGCTGATCGAGGCCGACGTCGCGCTCGACGTGGTGCGCTCCTTCACCGACCGGGTGCGCACGCGCGCCATCGGCGCCGAGGTGATCAAGTCCGTCACCCCCGGCCAGATGGTGGTTAAGATCGTCAATGACGAGCTTGTCGCCATGCTCGGCTCGGACGCCAAGCCGATCGACCTCGACGCCGCCCCGCCGGTGCCGGTGCTGATGGTCGGCTTGCAGGGCTCGGGCAAGACCACCTCCACCGCCAAGATCGCCAAGCGGCTGACCGACCGAGGCAACCGCAAGGTGCTGATGGCCTCGCTCGACACCCGCCGTCCGGCAGCGATGGAGCAGCTGGCCACGCTGGGCACGCAGGTCGGCGTCGCCACGCTTCCCATCGTGGCCGGGCAGTCGGCGGTGCAGATCGCCCGCCGCGCCATGGAGGCCGCCCGCCTCGGCGGCTATGACGTGGTGATGCTCGACACCGCCGGCCGCGTCACGCTCGACGAGGCGCTGATGGCGGAAGTGGCCGAGGTGAAGGCCGCGACCAGCCCGCATGAAGTGCTGCTGGTCGCCGACAGCCTCACCGGTCAGGATGCCGTCACCACGGCCAAGGCGTTCGACGCGCGCGTCGGCCTCACCGGCATCGTGCTGACCCGCGCCGATGGCGACGGGCGCGGCGGTGCCGCCCTTTCCATGCGCGCCGTCACCGGCAAGCCGATCAAGCTCATCGGCACCGGCGAGAAGATGGACGCGCTGGAGGATTTCGATCCCCGCCGCGTCGCCGGACGCATCCTCGGCATGGGCGACGTGGTCTCGCTGGTCGAGAAGGCGGTCGAGAACATCGACGCCGAAAAGGCGATGGCCGCTGCCGAGCGCATGCGCAAGGGGCAGTTCGACCTCGAAGACCTGCGCATGCAGCTCGACCAGATGGAGAAGCTCGGCGGTCTCGGTGGGCTGATGGGCATGCTGCCCGGCGTCGGCAAGATGAAGAACCAGCTCGCCGCCTCCGGCATGAATGACGGCGTGATCAAGCGGCAGAAGGCGATCATCGATTCGATGACCCGCAAGGAGCGGCGCAACCCGAAGCTGCTCGACGGCTCCCGCCGCAAGCGCATCGCGAGCGGCTCCGGCACCAAGGTGGAAGACGTCAACCGCCTGATGAAGATGCACCGCCAGATGGCCGACATGATGAAGGCCATGGGCGGGGCCGCGGGCGGCAAGCGCGGCCCGATGGCGGGCCTGGCCTCCATGTTCGGGCTGGGCGGGGGCGGCGGCATGCCGAGCCCTGAGCAGCTCAAGCAGATGGCGGAGAAGATGCCGGGCGGGGCGGGCGGTGGCCTGCCGAACCTGCCGCCGAATTTCCCCGGCAAGCTGCCCGGTCTTCCCGGCGGCTTTCCGGGGCTGGGCAAGCCGGACGGCCTTCCGGGCTTCGGCAAAGGGCCGGAGAAAAAGAAATGAATTTCCAAGTTGATTTTGGAAATTTAGCTGTCGGCTTAGCAACTATGGCTATAGCTATGGTGACATTTTTTACATCAATTTCTAATATAAAGTCTAATAAAAACCAAAAAATCTCCGACTATAGAATGATTTGGATATCTGAGCTTAGAGAAGCTCTCTCTCTATTTTATAGGCTTCAGTATGAGCTTGCTTTGATAAAAAGAGACTACGCAAAATCCAGTGGATTTCGTAAACAAGAATTAGCGGAGACGCGAAGAAGATTATTCTTCGATATATCAGCAGTTAAAACTAGGATGTTGCTGATGTTAAATCCCGCTTCTGATAATGAAGCAGAACGAAAGCTGGAAAAGTTGCTTAGAAAGAGCGTCAGTGATGACGTTGATGAGGCAAGAATCCATCGTAAGGAAATGGTGGATCTGACGAGGTCTATTCTAAAATCGGAATGGAACCGCGTGAAGAACGAAATTCAAAAATGAGGTTAAAGTCATGTCCCTGAAGATCCGTCTCGCCCGTGGCGGCGCCAAGAAGCGTCCCTACTACCGCATCGTCGTCGCCGACTCGCGCTCCCCGCGTGATGGCCGCTTCATCGAGAAGATCGGCACCTTCGATCCGCTGAAGCCCAAGGACGCCGCCGACCGCTTCACCCTCGACGTCGAGAAGGCCAAGGCCTGGCTCGCCAAGGGCGCCCAGCCGACCGACCGCGTCGCCCGCTTCCTTGACAGCCTCGAGCTGGTGAAGCGCGCCGCTCGCAACAACCCGGAGAAGGCCGTTCCCGGCAAGAAGGCGCAGGAGCGCGCCGCCGAAGCCGCCAAGGCCGCCGAAGCCGCCGCCGCGGCTGCCGCCTCGGCCGAGTGAGGCTTCTGCCTTCCTCGTCCGCTATGCGCCGCTGAACCTCCGACCCCTCCCGTGTGAAGGGAGTGCCCTTCCGGCGAGGGACGGAGGTAGCCGAACTCTGGAGCGCTCCCTTACCAAGGGAGTGCTCCAGCCACGCAGAGTGCCACGAATGGCATCCTTCGAGGCTCGCGTCGCTCGCACCTCAGGATGACGTGGCTCCTGGAGCGACGTCATCCTGAGGTGCCCGGCGCAGCCGGGCCTCGAAGGATGGTCATTTCAGAACGACGCCGGATCACCTCATGCCGACCGACCGCATCATGCTCGCCCGCATTGGCGCCCCGCACGGGGTGAAGGGCGAGGTGCGGCTGTTCGTCTTCGCCGACGACCCGGATTCGCTCAAGCGCTACAAGCCGCTGACCGACGAGAGCGGTGCGCGCGTCTTCAAGCTGAAGGCGCTCAGGCCGGCGAAGGACCATTTCGTCGCCCGGCTGGAAGGCGTCGAGACGCGCGAGGCGGCGGAAGCGCTGACCAATCAGGGCCTCCATGTCGACCGCGCGCTGCTGCCCGCGACCGAGGACGAGGACGATTTCTATTATGCCGACCTGATCGGCCTCAAAGCCGTGACCGGCGAGGGCGAGGCCTTCGGCAAGGTCGTGGCGGTGCATGATTTCGGCGCCGGCGACATTCTCGAGATCGCCCCCGAGGCCGGCGGCAAGACCTTGATGCTGCCCTTCACCCGCGCCGTGGTGCCGACCATCGACATCAAGGCCGGCAGCCTCATCGTC
Source organism: Ancylobacter sp. VNQ12 (assembly GCF_049445835.1). Lineage (NCBI taxonomy): Bacteria > Pseudomonadati > Pseudomonadota > Alphaproteobacteria > Hyphomicrobiales > Xanthobacteraceae > Ancylobacter > Ancylobacter sp. VNQ12. Next base: position 117,251 of record NZ_JBMSDU010000005.1, read on the forward strand.
GAACCCGGAGAATGGGCGCGCGAGGAAACCCCGCCTCCCGACGCGGATCAGGGCTAGGCGCGGCACATGTGGCGCGCCTCCATCGTCACCATCTTCCCCGAAATGTTTCCCGGTCCGCTTGGCGTGTCGCTCGCCGGGCGCGCGCTGGGGCAGGGTGCGTGGACCGTCGAGACGATCGACCCGCGCGACCATGCCACGGATCGCCACCGCTCGGTCGACGACACGCCGGCCGGCGGCGGGCCGGGCATGGTGATGCGCGTCGACGTGCTGGCGCGCGCCGTCGATGCCGCCGCGCCGCAGGGCGACGCCCGCCCGCGCCTGCTGATGACTCCGCGCGGCGCGCCGCTGACGCAGAAGCGCGTGCGCGAGCTGGCGGCGGGCGAGGGCGCCGTCATCGTCTGCGGCCGCTTCGAGGGGGTCGACGACCGTCTGGTCGCGGCGCGCGGGCTGGAGGAAGTCTCGGTCGGCGACGTCGTGCTGTCGGGCGGGGAGATCGGCGCGCTGGTGCTGCTCGACGCCTGCGTGCGGCTGCTGCCGGGGGTGATGGGCCATCCCGAATCCGGCACCGAGGAGAGTTTCTCCGCCGGGCTGCTGGAATATCCGCAATATACGCGGCCGCCGAGCTTCGAGGGGCTGGAGATCCCGGCCATCCTCACCTCGGGCGACCACGGCAAGATCGCCCGCTGGCGGCGCGAGCAGGCGGAAAGCGTCACCAAGGCGCGGCGGCCGGACCTGTGGGAGGCCTATGCGGCGGCGCATGACCGTTCTGCGACGAAGAAGGCATGACAAGCGGCGCAACTTCGCGTATAGGGCGCGCCATCACTACCAAACTGACAACAGCAAGATGCGAACGGCAAAGGCCGATTTCGCCTGAGGTGATAAAATGGTCGATATTATCCGCGAGCTCGACATCGAGCAGGCTGCCAAGCTGTCCGAAATCCGGGCCATCCCCGATTTCCAGCCGGGCGACACCGTCATCGTCAATGTGAAGGTGAAGGAAGGCGAGCGCTCGCGCGTTCAGGCCTATGAAGGCGTGGTGATCGCCCGCAATGGCGGCGGCATCAACGAGAGCTTCACCGTCCGCAAGATTTCCTACGGCGAAGGCGTCGAGCGCGTGTTCCCGCTCTACTCGCCGAACATCGACAGCCTCAAGGTTGTCCGCCGCGGCAAGGTGCGCCGCGCCAAGCTGTATTACCTGCGCGACCGTCGCGGCAAGTCGGCCCGTATCGCCGAGCGCCAGGACAAGAACGCCGGCAAGGGCAAAAAGGGCGCTCCGGTCGCCGCCGAGTGATCGACGCCTTCTGAACCGTTCAAGCGAAAAGGCCGGGGCATGCCCCGGTCTTTTTGTTTCTCGTCAGCAATCCTTGATATGGCGAACGCGGGTGTTGGTCTGTTGCTCCACCAGCAGCGTGCCGTCGCCGAGGAAGGCCGCCTGCATGACGGTGGCGAAGTCCGGCTTGCGCAGCGGGCAGGTGATGAGCGTGGCCGCCTTCGGCGCCACTTCCGCCGGCACGACCTCGACCCGGTTGTGATTTTCCACCGCGGCCACCAGCGCACCGACGGCCGCCAGGATAAGGGCGATGTCAGTCAGGCGCATGCAACCCTCCCTCGTGCGATCGAGGAATGCTAACGCAGCGTCCGGCATTGCGCTATAACTTAATAACCCAACGTAATATGCGGAAATGTGGTCGGGTCAGCCTCCGAAATACTATGTAATACATTATTTCAGCAGTTGCGCCGACGGCTTGCGGCTTCACGCGGTCGTGCCCATCTGTGAGGCCGCGACGCTTCGCCGCCGATTGTTCGGGCGCGCGAGACTTGCTAGAAGAGTTCCATGATCATGCAGGCCGGCAACATGCGGGAAGCGAGCCTGGGCGCGGAAGTCTCCGTCGCCCCCGATGGCGCGCGCCCGGAGGTTCGACGCCGGCTGCCGACCACCATCGGCTTCGCCGCCGTGCCGGACCATGTCCGCCTGCCGGCGCGCTTCTTCGGCCGTTTCACCGCCTGCGCGGTGGCGGGCCTTAGCTGAGCGCCGCCCGGAACGCGCCGCGCGTTCCCGGCTGCGCCTCTGCGAGCCCCGGACGACATTCCTTTTCAGTTGAGATGCCGATATGAGCACGTCCGCACCGCGTACCCTGTACGACAAGATCTTCGACGACCACGTCATCGAGCGGCAGGAGGATGGCACCTGCCTGCTCTATATCGACCGCCACCTCGTGCATGAGGTGACCAGCCCGCAGGCCTTCGAGGGCCTGCGTCTCGCCGGCCGGCGCGTGCATGCGCCCTCGAAGACGCTCGCCGTGGTCGACCACAACGTGCCGACCACCGATCGCCGCTTCGGCATCGACGATCCCGAGAGCCGCACCCAGGTCGAGACGCTGGCCGAGAACGCGCGCGATTTCGGCGTCGAATATTTCAACGAGCTCGACAAGCGCCAGGGCATCGTTCACGTCATCGGCCCGGAGCAGGGCTTCACCCTGCCGGGCACGACCATCGTGTGCGGTGACAGCCACACCTCGACGCATGGCGCCTTCGGCGCGCTCGCCCATGGCATCGGCACCTCGGAGGTCGAGCATGTGCTCGCCACCCAGACGCTGATCCAGAAGAAGAGCAAGAACATGCGCGTCACCGTCGACGGCAGGCTGCCCGACGGCGTGACCGCCAAGGACGTGACGCTCGCCATCATCGGCGCCACCGGCACCGCCGGCGGCACGGGCTATGTCATCGAATATGCCGGCGAGGTGTTCCGCAACCTCACGATGGAAGGCCGCATGACGGTCTGCAACATGTCCATCGAGGGCGGCGCGCGCGCGGGCATGGTGGCGCCCGACGAGACCACCTATGCCTATGTGAAGGACCGCCCGCGCGCGCCGAAGGGCGCCGCATGGGACGCGGCGCTGCGCTACTGGGACACGCTGCGCACCGATGAGGGCGCCTTCTTCGACAAGGAAATCCGCCTCGACGGCGCAGCGCTGCCACCCATCGTTTCCTGGGGCACCAGCCCGGAGGACGTGATCTCGGTCGAGGGCGTGGTGCCCGATCCCGAGCTGATCCTCGACGAGGGCAAGCGCGAGGCCAAGAAGCGCGCGCTGGCCTATATGGGCCTGACGCCGGGGACGAGGATCACCGACATCTCCATCGACAAGGTGTTCATCGGTTCCTGCACCAATGCCCGCATCGAGGATCTGCGCGCCGCGGCCGCCATCGTGCGCGGCCAGAAGGTGCGTGAGGGCGTCTCCGGCATGGTCGTGCCGGGCTCGGGGCTGGTGAAGCTGCAGGCCGAGGCCGAGGGGCTGGACGCCATCTTCAAGGCGGCGGGCTTCGACTGGCGCGAGCCGGGCTGCTCCATGTGCCTGGGCATGAATGCCGACAAGCTCGGCCCCGAGCAGCGCTGCGCCTCCACGTCGAACCGCAATTTCGAGGGGCGGCAGGGCCACAAGGCCCGTACCCACCTCGTCTCGCCGGTGATGGCGGCGGCCGCGGCGATCGCCGGCCACTTCGTCGACATCCGCAAATGGCCGCACGCGCTCTGAGCGGGCGGGCGCGACCCGGCTCCTTGCGGAGCCGGGTCGCGGGGCGGAACATGGCTCAGGTACAGCCGCCCTCGCGGACATAGCTGTAATGGCCGTGCGTCCCGAGCTTCACGACCCGGCCGAAGCAGTTGGGGTCGTCGTCGCGGAAGACGTCATAGGGCGCGAAGGCATAGTCGGGGCCGTAGGGCAGGAAACCGCGATGGCGGAAGTCGCCGTAATGGGCGTGGAACGCGCGGGGGAAGAAGAACCCGCCGCCATAGCCGCCCATGTGGAACGCCGGGCCGCCATGGAAGCCGTCATGGAACCCTTCACCGCCCATATGTTCGGAGAAGCCCCCGCCCATATGGCCGCCACCGAAATGGCCGCCGCCGCCACCGAAACCGTGCGCGGAAGCCGCGCTGGCGCCGGCCGCGACGAGGGAAAGTGCGAGAAGCCCGGTCTTCAGCGTGCCGGCAACGCGAGAGGTCGTCTTGGTCATCAGTGTCGTCCTTCTGTAGGACGTCGCCCACGGTTGAGGTGGGGACGGAAAGACGCGCCGAAAGCCCCTCTGACGCAGCGTGACGGGTGGAGAAACATGCGAATCCGAAAGAACGCGGTATGAGCCGCCCGCCCTTCAGCGACCCGCCCGAGAACGACCCCATGGAAGTGTGGGGCCGGCGGCTCGGGCGCGGACTGGCGGTCCTGGCCTGCCTCGTGCTCGCCTATTACTTCTTCACGACCTATCTCAGGTGAGGCGATGAGCGGCGATACAGCCAATGATCCGACCCGTGATCCGACCGTCTGGCTGAAACTCGGTGCGCCGACGCTGGCCGAGATGGAGGTGATGGCCGCTGATGCCTATGCGCGGCTGCCGGAGGGGTTCCGCGCCATGTGCGGCAATCTCGTCGTGCGGGTGGAGGACTTCCCGACCGACGAGGTGCTGGCGGAGATGGAGGCCGAGAGCGAGTTCGACCTGCTCGGCCTGTTCCAGGGCATCGGGCTGGCGCAAGGCTACGAGACTGCTGCCGGCGCGCTGCCGAACATGATCTTCCTCTATCGGCGGCCCATTCTCGACTACTGGGCCGAGAACGAGGAAACGCTGGGCGATATCGTCACCCATGTGCTCGTGCACGAGATCGGCCACCATTTCGGCCTGTCGGACGAGGACATGGAGCGGGTCGAGGAGGAGGCGGATAAGTAGGTAAACGCATTGGGAAGGAGGTCGCACGAAGTTAGAATACTTCCAATCTTGAGAGGTATCCGACTATGAGCCGACCGATCTCCAGCGTTTCCTCCGTCGACCACTACAGCCCGCCGCTTCGCGCGCTCCACTGGCTGACGGTGATCGCCATCATCGTCGTCTACGGGGTGACCTATCTCGAAGGCCTGTTCGAACGGGGATCCGTCGGCCGGGCCTATATCTGGTGGACCCACATCTCTGTGGGGCTCGCCATTCTCGGCCTGGTGGCGCTGCGCTTCGCGTTTCGCATCGCCGGGCCGGTTCCGCCGCCCTCGGCGGCCCTGTCGCGGCCGGTTCACCTGGCCTCGGCCGTCGCACATGTGCTGCTTTATGTACTGCTGATCGTCACGCCTCTCGTCGGCATCTATCTCGCCTTCCTGCGCGGCAACGAGGTGACGTTCTTCGGCCTGTTCGCGATACCCGCGCCTGTCGCGGTGGATCGCGAGGCGGCCCGTTCGGTACAGGAGCTGCACGAGGTGCTGGCGAACGCGCTGGTTATTCTGGCGCTGCTGCATGCCTTTGCGGCGCTGGTGCATCATTTCGTCCTGAAGGACGACGTGCTGCGCCGCATGCTGCCGAGATAGTGGGCGCGGGCGTCTGGGCATTCGTCCCGCGCTTCGTGCTATGGAGAGCGGGAATTTTCCGGGTGGCGGCCCCAGCGGCGGCCATCCGGGACGAAGGAGGACGCCGTGGACAAGTTCACCACCCTGAGCGGCATCGCCGCGCCGCTGCATCTGGTCAATGTCGACACCGACATGATCATTCCGAAGCAGTATCTGAAGACGATCAAGCGCACCGGGCTCGGCGCCGGCCTGTTCTCGGAGCTGCGCTACAATGACGATGGCTCGGACAACCCGGACTTCGTGCTCAACAAGCCGTCCTACAAGGGCGCGTCGATCCTCGTCGCCGGCGACAATTTCGGCTGCGGCTCGAGCCGCGAGCACGCGCCGTGGGCGCTGCTCGACTTCGGCATTCGCTGCGTGATCTCCACGTCCTTCGCCGACATCTTCTACAATAACTGCTTCAAGAACGGCATTCTGCCGATCGTGGTGACGCCGGAGCAGCTCGCCGCGCTGTTCGACGATGCCGAACGCGGCGCCAATGCGCGCATCACCGTCGATCTGGAAAGCCAGACCATCACCGGCCCGGACGGCGGCAGCATCACCTTCGACATCGATCCCTTCCGCAAGCACTGCCTGCTGAACGGGCTCGACGATATCGGCCTCACCCAGGTCAAGGCGGACAAGATCAAGTCCTTCGAGGCGAAGCTCGCCGATGAGCGTCCGTGGGCGTGACATGAGCGAACGCCGCCTTATTTCCTCCGGCTCGTCCTTCGAGGCCGTCGCCGGCTATTCCCGTGCGGTGGTGGACGGGCGCGACATCTTCGTCTCCGGCACCACCGGCTACGACTATGGCGCGATGCAGCTGCCCGAGGACCTGATCGAGCAGACCCATGGCTGCTTCCGCAATATCGCGGCGGCGCTCGGCGAGGCCGGCGCCGGCCTCGATGACGTGGTGCGCGTGCGCTACATCGTGACCCGGGCGGAATATGCCGAGGAAGTGTTCCCGATCTTCGGCCAGTACTTCGCTACCGCGCGCCCCGCCGCGACGCTCATCGTCGCCGGCCTGCTGCAGCCGGAAATGAAGATCGAGATCGAGGTGACGGCCCGCAAAAAGGCGTAGCGCCCGGCAGGCATCAATTTCGGCCTTTACAGCGCCGTCTTCCGGGGGTGGAATCGTTCAAAATACAAAAGGACGTTCCGGGAGACGCCCCATGTGCCACATCTTCGCGGGCCAAGCGCCCGAGACCTATGAGGGCCAGACCCGCTCGGTGCGGATCGGTGGCCATTCGACCTCGATCCGGCTGGAAGCGGCCTTCTGGACGGTGCTGGAAGAGGTCGCCGCCCATCAGGGCATGAGTCTGGGCAAATTCGTCACCACGCTGCATGACGAGGTGCTGAACCTGCATGGCGAGGTGCGCAACTTCGCCTCGCTGCTGCGCTGCTCCTGCCTGATCTATCTCGCCGAGGTGCGCCCCGCGGCGGGCCGGCCGGCGATCAGCCCGGCGGCCGCGCGCGAGCGCTATGCCTGCGAGAGCCGGCGCATCCAGCTCGAAGCGGCGGAGTAGGGGCGCGCTCGCGCCCTCGAAAAGCACATCGCGGTGATGTGCTAGCAGCCTACCACCACTCGCCTTTTGCGCGGCCTAGCATCCTCGTCACGCAGCGGATTCCCCGCTGCCACGAGGTTCACGCCGGAGGAACAGGTGGCGAAGGCCATACATCAGATGATCCGTGTGCTCGACGAGGCGCGCTCGGTCGATTTCTACCGTCGCGCCTTCGGGCTCGACATTGCCGACCGCTTCGGCTTCGACGGCTTCACCCTGGTCTATCTGCGCAATGCCGAGGCCGATTTCGAGGTCGAGCTGACGATCAATCACGGGCGCACCGAGCCCTACGCGCTCGGTGACGGCTATGGCCACGTCGCCTTCGCAGTGGATGATCTCGCCGCCGAGCATGCGCGTTTCATCGATGCCGGCCTCAATCCCACGCCGATCAAGGAGTTCTTCCGCGAGGGCGCTCTCCTCGCGACGTTCTTCTTCGTCACCGATCCCGACGGCTACAAGATCGAGGTGCTGAAGAAGCACGGTCGCTACCGCTGAGACGTGCCGTTATCTCGCGTCGGTCCGCCAGACGGCGCAAAACAACTGAATAATACATAAAAATACCTGGGAGGTTACAATGCCAACACTGATCGACAGGAGAGGTCCATCACGCCGCGCCCTGCTCGCCGGCATCGGCGCCGCGGGCGCGCTGCTGGTGAGCGGCGCGGCGGTGATGAATCCGCGCGAGGCGTGGGGGCTGGAGGTCACCGCGCTGAAGCCGGAGACCATGCGCACCCTCATCGTCATGGCGCGCGACGTCTACCCGCATGATCGCATCCCCGACCGCTACTACGCCATCGCCATGAAGCCCTATGAGGCGGATGCGGCCAAGGATCCCGCGCTGAAGGCGCTGGTCGAGGACGGCGTCGTCACCCTCGATACGCTCGCCAAGGCGAAGCACGGTGTCGCCTATGCCGATCTCGGCTGGGAGGACCAGCGCGTCGCCATATTGCGCGAGATCGAGGACGGCGCCTTCTTCCAGAAGGTGCGCGGGGGCCTCGTGGTCAGCCTCTACAACCAGGAAGAGGTGTGGCCGATCTTCGGCTATGAGGGCTCCTCGGCCGACAAGGGCGGTTACATCGACCGCGGCTTCAACGACATCGCCTGGCTGTGAGGGGAGGACCGAACCATGTCTGCACCCTTCGACCTGAATGACGATTCCGTCGTCGTCGTTGTCGGCTCCGGTGCCGGTGGCGGCACGCTGGGCACCGAGCTGGCGCTCAAGGGCATCAAGGTGGTGATCCTTGAAGCCGGCCAGCGCCACAACACCGAAGACTTCATCAATAACGAGTGGGACAGCTTCTCCCAGCTCGCCTGGACCGACATGCGCACCACGTCGGGCTCCTGGCGCGTGCACAAGAACTTCCCCAACCTGCCGGCCTGGATCGTCAAGGCGGTCGGCGGCTCCTCCGTGCACTGGGCGGGCGCCTCGCTGCGCTTCCAGGAGCACGAGTTCAAGACCCGCACCACCTATGGCGACCTCGAGGGCGCCAACCTGCTCGACTGGCCGATCACGCTCGCGGAGCTGGAGCCGTGGTACGCCAAGGCCGAGGACCGCATGGGCGTGACCCGCACCAACGGTATTCCCGGCCTGCCCGGCAACAACAACTTCAAGGTGTTCGAGGCCGGTGCCAAGAAGATCGGCTACAAGGAAGTCTCGACCGGCCGCATGGCGATCAACAGCGAACCGCGCGCCGACCGGGGCTCCTGCCAGCAGATCGGCTTCTGCTTCCAGGGCTGCAAGTCCGGCGCGAAGTGGTCGACGCTGGTCGCCGAGATTCCGCGCGGCGAGGCGACCGGCAATCTGGAAGTACGCCCGCAGAGCATGGTGCAGAAGATCGAGCACGATGCCTCCGGCAAGGTCACCGGCGTGGTCTATGTCGACAAGGACGGCAAGACCCAGCGCCAGAAGGCCCGCATCGTCGCGGTGGCCGGCAACTCGATCGAGAGCCCGCGCCTCTTGCTCAACTCCGCCAGCGCCATGTTCCCGGACGGTCTCGCCAACTCCTCCGGCCAGGTCGGGCGCAACTATATGCGCCACATGACGGGATCGGTGTACGGCATCTTCGAGAAGCCGGTGCACATGTATCGCGGCACCACCATGGCCGGCATCGTGCGCGACGAGGCGCCGCTGAACACCAAGCGTGGCTTCGTCGGCGGCTACGAGATGGAGACGCTCTCGCTCGGTGTGCCGTTCATGGCCGCCTTCCTCGATCCGGGCGGCTGGGGCCGGACCTTCACCTCCGCCATGGACGGCTATGTCAACATGGCCGGGCTGTGGATCGTCGGCGAGGACATGCCGCAGGAGACCAACCGCGTCACCCTTAACACCGACGCGAAGGACCAGTACGGCCTGCCGGTCGCCAATGTGCATTTCGACGACCATCCCAACGACGTCGCCATGCGCAACCACGCCTACACGCAGGGCGCGGCGATCTATGACTCGGTCGGCGCGGTGCGCACCTTCCCGACGCCGCCTTATCCCTCCACGCATAATCTCGGCACCAACCGGATGAGCGAGAAGGCCCGCGACGGCGTGGTGAACAAGCACGGGCAGACGCACGACATCCCCAACCTGTTCATCGCCGACGGCAGCCAGTTCACCACCGGCGGCGCGGAGAACCCGACGCTGACCATCGTGGCGCTGGCGCTGCGGCAGGCGGATTTCATCGCCGGGGAGATGACCAGGAAGACGATCTGAGGGCCTTGCCCACGGCCGTCATCCCGGACGGCCGAAAGGCCGCTCCGGGATCGCCACCCGAGCGGAGAGCGATCCACAGAGCATCCTCATCCTGAGGTGCGAGCATAGCGAGCCTCGAAGGATGCTCGTTACAGCGCACCCGGACGAGCATCCTTCGAGGCCCGGCTTTGCCGGGCACCTCAGGATGAGGTGGTTCGAGAGATGACGGTGTGTCGCCTCCCTTCCTCGCCGTCGGTGCGGACCCGCCGGCGGCGTTCTTTTGCGCGCGGGCGGGCCGGCGCCGCTTGCAAGGGCGCGCGCCAGCCATTAGCACTCGCCTCGCTCGACGGGCCGCTCCGGCCGGGAGCACCGCACACAGGCGGCATACAGGCGCACGCGAGGGAACCCATGGCCACCCACAAGCTCCTCCTCCTCCCCGGCGACGGCATCGGCACCGAAGTGATGGCCGAAGTGAAGAAGGTCATCGCCTGGCTCGATGCGCAGGGGCTCGCTTCCTTCGCCATCGAGGAGGACCTCGTCGGCGGCGCGGCCTATGATTCCTGCGGTCAGCCGATCTCCGAGGAGGCGATGGCCAAGGCGTTTGCCGCCGACGCCATCCTGCTCGGCGCGGTGGGCGGGCCGAAATGGGCCAACGTGCCCTATGAGGCGCGCCCCGAGGCGGGCCTGCTGCGCCTGCGCAAGGACCTGCAGCTGTTCGCCAATCTGCGCCCGGCCATGTGCTATCCCGCGCTCGCCGATGCCTCCAGCCTGAAGCGCGAGCTGGTCGAGGGGCTCGACATCCTCATCGTGCGCGAATTGACCGGCGGCGTGTATTTCGGCGAGCCCAAGACCATCACCGACCTCTTGGACGGGCAGAAGCGCGCGGTCGACACCCAGGTCTATGAATCCTACGAGATCGAGCGCATCGCCCGCGTCGCCTTCGAACTCGCCCGCACCCGCCGCGGCAAGGTGGTCTCCACCGAGAAGCACAACGTCATGAAGACCGGCGTGCTGTGGAAGCAGGTGGTGAGCGAGGTGCACGGCTCCGACTATAATGACGTGTCGCTGGAGCATCAGCTCGCCGACAGCTGCGGCATGCAGCTGGTGCGTGCGCCCAAGCAGTTCGACGTCATCGTCACCGACAATCTGTTCGGCGACATCCTCTCCGACGTCGCCGCCATGCTCACCGGCTCGCTGGGCATGCTGCCCTCGGCCTCGCTCGGCGCGGTGGAGGAGATTTCCGGCAAGCGCCGCGCGCTCTACGAGCCGGTGCACGGCGCCGCGCCGGATATCGCCGGCAAGGGCCTCGCCAATCCCATCGCCATGATCGGCTCGCTCGCCATGGCGCTGCGCTATTCCTTCGGGCAGATCGAAGCGGCCGACCGCATCGAGGCGGCGATTTCCGCCGTACTGGCCGATGGCTACCGCACCGGCGACATCTGGTCGGAAGGCATGACCCGCGTCGGCACCGCCGGCATGGGCGATGCCGTCATCGCCGAGCTCGGCAAGGCGGCCTGACCGGCCTCCCTTTCCCTGCTGCGAAAAACAAAAGCCCGGCGCGAGCCGGGCTTTTTTCATGCGGCAGGAGGCTTGCTTAGGCGAATCAGAAGCCGGGTAGTTCGAAGGCGCTCGGCAGCGGCCAGCGCGTGCCGGTGATCGTGCTGGTGTCGCCATAGGTCGGGTAGCGCGGGAATGTCGCGTAGACGTAGTTGAGATCGCGCGTCGTGCCGGGCTTCACCACCGGACCGGGGTCCAGGAAGGAGCGCGGCGGCTGCTTGCGAATGATGATGCGCGTCTCCTGCGCCTGCACCGGCGCGGTGGCGACGAGGGCGGCACTGGCGATCAGGCCGGCAAGGATGAACGGGGCGACACGCATTTTAACCTCCCGTAGCGGCGTCCCGAGTCGGACGACGCAACTTAACGCCACGACAACATATGGTCGGAACTTATCGTTCCGTCGAGATGAGGGAATTACTAATTCCGCCGTTCGGCGATGAAGTAAGCCGCTTCATTGAGGAGTGTGGCTTTGCTGCCGAAGGGTTCGAGCGCGGAAATCGCCTCCGCCACCAGCCGCGCCAGCTCCGCCCGCGCGCCCTCCACACCCATCAGGCCGACCAGCGTGCCCTTGCCGGCGGCGGCATCCTTGCCCACCGCCTTGCCCACCGTGCCGGCGTCGCCCTCCACATCCAGCAGGTCGTCGGCGATCTGGAAGGCGCGTCCGATGGCGCGGGCATAAAGGTCGAGCGCCGCGCTTTCGCGGGCGCTGGCCCGCCCCAACCCGGCCCCTGCCTCGCAGGCGTAGCGCAGCAGCGCGCCGGTCTTGAGTGCCTGCAGATGTTGGATTGCGGGGGCGCTGAGGGCGGCGGGGTCGCCTGCGTCGAACCGCCCTTCGGCGGCGAGGTCGAGCATCTGGCCGCCCACCATGCCGCCGGCGCCGGCCGCGCGCGCGAGCCCGGCGACGAGGGCGATGCGCACGCCGGCATCCGGGCCCGCTTCCTCCCAGGAGAGGATTTCGAAGGCGAGGGTCAGCAGCCCGTCGCCGGCGAGGATGGCGGTCGCCTCGTCATAGGCCTTGTGCACGGTCGGCTGGCCGCGCCGTAGGTCGTCGTCATCCATCGCCGGCAGGTCGTCATGCGCCAGCGAGTAGCAGTGCACGCATTCCAGTGCGGCGGCGGCGGGTAGGGCCTGCTCCCGCGTCACGCCGAACAGCGCGGCGGACTGGATGACAAGGAAGGGCCGCAACCGCTTGCCACCGGCCAGCGCGGCATGGCGCATCGCGCCCGCCAGCCGTGCGCTCGGCACGCCGCTGCGAGTGATGGCCGCATCGATATAGGTGCTGACAGCTTGCGCCGAATCGGCGAGCGCCTGGGCAAGGCGGGGGGACGTGCTCGCGGGCGTGGAGGCGGGCATGGGGAGGGGCCTTCTCGTTTCACGGCTGCCGCCTGCCTGCCCGAGCCGCCGCGGCCGGTCAAGCAGCTGTGACGACGCGGCTTCCGGTCGACCCGGCCGGCGCCTCTGGGTAACATCGCTGGGGCAAGGGAGAGCGGATGGGCGTAGTGTGGTCATGGGTATGGAAGGCGGCGGTATTGATCGTCGCGGCGCCGCTGCTGCTCGGGCTGCTGTATCACGTCGTGCCGCCGGTCTCGACGCTCATGCTGGCGCGGCAGGCGGTGCTGGCGCCGGTGACGCGCATCTGGGTGCCGATCGAGTCGATTTCGCCGGCGCTGATCCGCAGCGTGCTGGCGTCCGAGGATGCCCGGTTCTGCCAGCATTTTGGCGTCGACCTCGTCGAACTGCAGAATGTGATGGACACGGCCGATGACGGCGAGCCGGCGCGCGGGGCTTCCACCATCACCATGCAGCTCGCCAAGAATCTGTTCCTGTGGAACGGGCGAAGCTTCATCCGCAAGGGGCTGGAGTTTCCGCTGGCGCTCTATCTCAACGCGGTGATGTCGAAGCGGCGACAGCTGGAGATCTATCTCAACATCGCGGAGTGGGGCCCGACCGGCGAGTTCGGCGTCGAGGCGGGCGCCCGCCGTGCCTTCGGTGTGGGCGCGGGCAGTCTTTCCGGCCGGCAGGCGGCGCTGCTGGCGGTGATGCTGCCCAATCCGTTCCGCCGGGATGCCCGCCGGCCCGGTCCGGGGCTCAGCCGGCTGGCGGGAAACCTGCAGGCCCGGCTGCCGCGCGAGGGGCCGGAACTCACCGCCTGCCTCGGCCTGCGCTCCTGAGGCGCGCCATGTCGGCTTGACGGTCCTGCACGCGACGTTCATGACGCCGCGGAAAAGGACTGCCGCGCCCCCCTTTCGCTCGCGCGCATGAATCTGTATAAGCCGCCACTCGAATTACGCACGACCCCGGCGCCGGCCCTCCTGACAGAGCGTGAGCCATGCCGGTACAGGAGAAGACTGATGGCCGTTCCGAAGAAGAAAACCAGCCCGTCGCGTCGCGGCATGCGCCGTTCCGCCGATGCCCTCGCCAAGCCGACCTATGTCGAGGACAAGGACTCCGGCGAGCTGCGCCGTCCGCACCATCTCGACCTGAAGACCGGCATGTACAAGGGCCGTCAGGTGCTGAAGGTCAAGGCCGAGGCCTGATCCCGGCTGCTGGGCAACGCCGGCTGGCGTGTCCGTGCGAATATCGATCCGTTATCAGGATTGGCCGGCCTCGCCTGCGAGGCCGGCTTTCGTGTGTCTTAACCCTGCCGCGGATCTGGCGTTCGTCCCTGAGTTGAGCGTTTCTCATCTGCGTGCCGAAATGCTATGACGACATCGGCTTGAAAGCTGTGGGGACCGGTTGTGTTGCGTATCGGGCATAATTCTTCCAGCGCCGGCACGGCGACGGTACGTATGGCGCTGGTGGGGGTGGTGCTCGTGTGTGCCGGCCTTCTCGCCGGATGCGCCGGCCGGCCGGGGGCGGATGCGCTCGACGTTGTCAGCACGTCGGTGCCGGGCGCCAGCGAACACGTCATCCTCGTCGCCTCGTCGCGTGCCCGTGATCCCAAGCCGGGCGTGTTCTACAATGGCGAACGCACGCCGGCGCTTTCCTTCGCCAAGGTCGACATCACCGTTCCGCCGACCCACAAGCCGGGCATGACCGAAATTCCCCGCGGCCAACCCAACCCGGCCACCGACATGACGGTGCGCGAGGCGGTCTACCGCGACACGCCGCAGGAATTCACCAACGACCTCAAGGCGCAGCTGGCACTGCGTCCGAAGGGAGAGAAGACCGTCTTCCTGTTCGTCCACGGCTACAACACGCTGTTTTCCGAGGCGCTGTACCGCTTCACGCAGATGGCGGAGGATTCGAAGTCGACCGCCGTGCCGGTGCTGTTCACCTGGGCCTCGCGCGGCAGCGTCGCCGACTATGTCTACGACAACAACAGCGCGACGGCCGCGCGCGACCGGCTTGAAGAGACGATCAATCTCATCTTCGACAGCGGCGCAGAGCGGGTGTCGATCATGGCCCATTCCATGGGGAACTGGGTCACCGTCGAGGCGCTGCGGCAGATCCAGATCTCCGGGCGCGGGCTGCCGCAGGAAAAGGTCGGCAACATCATCCTCGCCGCGCCGGACATCGACGTCGACGTCTTCAAGTCCCAGCTCCGGCGCTTCGGCAAGCCGGCCAAGCCGTTCATCGTCATCGTCTCGCGCGACGACAAGGCACTGGCCTTCTCCGACTTCATCGCCGGCGACAAGCCGCGCCTCGGCGCCTTCACCAATGATGCGGAACTGGTCGGGCTCGGCGCCGTTGTCGTCGACATGACGAATGTGAAGTCGACGGACGGTTTCAACCACAGCAAGTTCGCCCAGCTTGCCGAACTCGCCCCGGAGCTGAGAGGCGTGATGGCGCGGGCGCAGCCGGCCAACTCCCAGAACGAGCTGATGAACAAGCTCGGCCTCTCCGGCATTCATTTCGCCGGCGCCGACACGGCCCAGCTGCGGACCGTGGCGACGAGCGCGCTGCCGACGAGGGACGCGCCGAAGCCGGCCGCGAATGCCGCCCCGCTTCCGGCGACGGAAGCGGAGCCGGTGGAGGAAGTCGCCGACAAGGCGGTTGCCGCTGGCGTGCTGAACCCGTGAAACGGCGCGCCTGAGGTTCGCGCCTTCCTCAGTGTCGGCGCGCGGGCCTATCGATGTTATATTTCGAAATCATGATGAATTTGGCTGCATATATCCGATGAAATCGCCGTGTCGTCCCTTTCGGGCGCCCCGCCATGCCTGAGACCGCCGCTCATCGCGAGATCGGCAATGAGCCGCTGTCGACGATGGCGGTTGCGGACACCGTTCGCGGGCTCGGCGGCGCGGCCTATTCCTGGACCCTCGGCAACGATCGGCTGATCTGGAGCGCGGGAGCGAGCGAGCTGCTCGGCCCGGAGCGAGTCGGCTGTGCCGATCGTGGCCGGGATTATGACGGATTGATCGCGCCCGGCTCCGGCCTGGGCCGCGCGGAGGCGGCGCTCGCCAGCCATTCTGCCGGCATCCGCCCCGGCACACGCCTGTTCGAAACGGTCTATTGCCTGGTCTCGCCGCAGGACGAGCCGCCGAAGCGCCTCTGGGTGGAGGATCGCGGCGTCGGCTTCTTCGATGATGGCGGGCGCCTTCAGCGGGTCGACGGCATGGTGCGTCGCCTCTCGGTCGGGCGTCCGGTGCGTGGTTCGGGCGCGCCGGGCGAAGCCGAGCCGCAGCCCGAGCGCCAGCGCCTGGCGCGCCTGCTCGATGCCCGGCTCGGTGATGCCTTCCTGTCCGGCGACGAGTTCGGCTTCCTGCTGTTCGGGATCGACCATCTGGGGCGCCTCAACGACGCCTATGGGTTCCAGGTCGGCGACGAGGTGCTCGACATCGTGTGGATGCGGCTGCGCGCGCAGCTCGGCCCCGGCGAGGAGATCGCGCGCTTCTCGGGCAGCAAGTTCGGGGTGATCCTGCCGGCCCTTCCGCCGGAAGGGTTGACCAGTGCGCAGCGCTTCCTCACCAGCGTCAACGCCACCCCGCCGCGCACCAGTGCCGGGGCGGTGGTGGCCAATGTCTCGGCCGGCGGACTGGTGGCGCCGCGCCACGCACGCAGCGTCGCCGAGATCTTCTCGCATGCGCAGGATGCGCTGCAGAATGCCCGTGCGACCGCGCGCGGCAGCGTCGAGATCTACACGCCGGGAGCCGACAAGACGATCGAGCGGCGGGCCAATTTGCGCTTCGCCGACGACATCGTGTCGGCCATAGGCGAGCGGCGGATCGCGCTCGCCTTCCAGCCGATCGCGCACAGCCGCACGCGCGAGATCGCCTTCCACGAGGCGCTGGTGCGCATCCACGGGCATGACGGGCGGGTCTATGACGGCGCCACCATCATGCCGGCGGCCGAGCGTTTCGGCCTGACCCGGCTGATCGACCGCCGGTCGATGGAGCTGGCGTTGGCGGCGCTGCGCGAGGATGCGGCGCTCCGGCTGTCGGTCAACGTGTCGCCGGCCTCGATTCATGACGGCATCTGGCAGCGCATCCTGGAGGAAGGCGCGCGGGAGAGGCTGTGCGAGCGGCTGATCGTCGAGCTGACGGAATCGGCGAACATCGCCGATGTCGAGACGATGCGGCGGCGGGTGAGCTGGCTGCACGATCTGGGCTGCCGCGTCGCGATGGACGATTTCGGCGTCGGCCACACCTCGTTCCGCAGCCTGCGCCGCCTCGGCTTCGATCTTCTCAAGATCGACGGCAGCTTCATCTGTTCAATGATGGAATCGGGCGAGGACCGCCATTTCGTGCGAGCCCTGCTGGAACTCGCCAATAATCTCGACATCGAGACCGTCGCCGAATGGGTGCTCGACGAGGAAACCGGCCGGCAACTGGTCGAGTGGGGGTGCAGCTATCTGCAGGGCCAGCTCATCGGGCTGGCGGCGGCCGCACCTGTCTCTACCAACGCGGTCGCCGGCACCTGAGCGCATTGGCCGGGCACACCATGCCGGCAACGTGAAGCCGCCGGGCACGGCAACCTCGCGCCCGGTCCGGCTTGTCGCAGCGGCCCTTGTCTCATCGACCCTTCCGGGACTCAGCTCTTCTTGGAGCCGTCGCCGAGCTGGTCGAGCCGCCGCTGCATGTCCGCGACCTGGCGCTTGAGCTCATCGAAATCGTCGGTGCGGGCCGGTGCCGCTGTTCCGGGGGCCTGTTCGTCGACGCGCCCGTTCGGCAGGAACATCTTGAAGGCGCGGTCGAAGATTTCCATGTTCCGCCGCACCTGCTCTTCCATCACGCCGAAACCGCCGACGCCGACACCGAAGGTCTTGGCGAACTGCTCGCGCAGCGGCCCCTGTTCCTTGGTGAAGTTCTCGATCGACATGTCGAGATAGCGCGGAACCAGCATCTGCATGCTGTCGCCGTAGAAGCGGATGATCTGGCGTAGGAAGTTGATCGGCAGCAGACTCTGCCCCTTTCCCTCCTGCTCGAAGATGATCTGCGTCAAGACAGAATGGGTGATGTCATCGGACGATTTGGCGTCGTAAACAACGAAGTCTTCGCCGTTCTTTACCATTTGGGCGAGGTCTTCAAGCGTCACATAAGTGCTTGTGCCGGTGTTGTAGAGGCGGCGGTTCGCATACTTCTTGATGGTGACGGGTTCGTTTGATTTGGCCATCTTGATCCAGTCGCCTTGTTCGTTTCCCCTTGAAACTCTAGGACGTTTCCACACCGTCGGCTACTGGATTGTGCAGTGCGCGAAGGGGCTTGAGCGCGAGACGATGACAGCGCGATGACCGGGGGAATTTACCGGCCGGCATTGACATGGATCAGTTGCGCCACCCACGATGGCGGCACATTTAAACAGTGCACGGTGTCGCGTTCCGCAAAGGCACCGCAAGGACCGCATCGGGAGGGTCTGTTTCATGAAGGACGACATCGTCATCGTCGGTGCCGCACGCACGGCCGTCGGCGCGTTCAACGGGGCGCTCTCGTCGCTGCCGGCGCATGAGCTTGGCAAGGTCGCCATCACCGCCGCGCTGGAGCGCGCAGGCGTCGCCCCCGGTGAGGTCAGCGAGACCATCATGGGCCAGATCCTCACCGCCGGCGCCGGGCAGAACCCGGCGCGCCAGGCCTCGGTCGCGGCGGGCATTCCCGTGGAGAGCCCGGCCTGGGGCGTCAACCAGCTGTGCGGCTCGGGCCTGCGCGCGGTGGCGCTGGGCTATCAGGCGATCCTCAATGGCGACAGCGACATCGTGGTCGCCGGCGGCCAGGAGTCGATGAGCCAGGCGCCGCACTGCGCGAATCTGCGCAACGGCACCAAGATGGGTTCGCTCGAGATGGTCGACACCATGATCAAGGACGGCCTGTGGGATGCCTTCAACGGCTACCACATGGGCACGACCGCCGAGAACGTCGCCCGCCAGTGGCAGATCACCCGCGAGCAGCAGGACGCCTTCGCGGTCGCCTCGCAGAACAAGGCCGAGGCGGCGCAGAAGAGCGGGCGCTTCAAGGACGAGATCGTCCCGGTCACCATCTCCACCCGCAAGGGCGACATCATCGTCTCCGACGACGAATATCCCCGCCACGGTGCCACCCTCGATTCGATGACGAAGCTGCGTCCGGCCTTTTCCAAGGATGGCACGGTGACGGCGGGCAATGCCTCTGGCATCAATGACGGTGCCGCCGCCGTGGTGCTGATGACCGCGGCAAAGGCCCTGAGCGCGGGCAAGAAGCCGCTAGCGCGCATCGTCTCCTGGGCGCAGGCCGGCGTCGATCCCGCGATCATGGGCTCCGGCCCGATCCCGGCCTCGCGCCGCGCGCTGGAGAAGGCCGGCTGGAGCGCGGCCGACCTCGACCTGATCGAGGCCAATGAGGCCTTCGCTGCGCAGGCCTGCGCGGTGAACAAGGATCTCGGCTGGGACACGTCGAAGGTCAATGTGAATGGCGGCGCCATTGCCATCGGCCATCCGATCGGCGCGTCCGGCGCGCGCATCCTCACCACGCTGATCTACGAAATGCAGAAGCGCGACGCCAAGAAGGGCCTCGCTACGCTGTGCATCGGCGGCGGCATGGGCATCGCCATGTGCATCGAGCGCGAGTGACGCGCAGGACGCAGCCCGTGCGGTCTGTGACAAGATGGTGCGGCAAGATGGGGAAACCCACCTTGCTGTGAGGAAAAGGCGACGTACAAGCCGTCGCGCAGTCCTTGGGGAAGGACGCCAGAGGGGGGTGAGTGAAATGAGTCGTGTTGCGTTGGTCACCGGCGGCACCCGTGGTATCGGCGCCGCCGTCGGCAAGGCGCTGAAGGCGGCCGGCTACAAGGTCGCCGCCAATTATGCGGGCAATGACGCCGCCGCCGCCGACTTCACCGCCGAGACCGGTATTCCGGCCTTCAAATGGGACGTTTCCGACTTCGAGGCCTGCAAGGCGGGCATCGCGGAGGTGACGGCGAAGCTCGGCCCGGTGGACGTGCTGGTCAACAATGCGGGCATCACCCGCGACGGCATGCTGCACAAGATGGCGCCGGAGCAGTGGCAGGCGGTGATCAACACCAACCTCAATTCGGTGTTCAACATGTGCCGCAACGTGATCGAGGGCATGCGCGACCGCAATTTCGGCCGCATCGTCACCATCTCCTCGATCAACGGACAGAAGGGGCAGGCGGGCCAGACCAACTATTCCGCCGCCAAGGCCGGCGAGATCGGCTTCACCAAGGCGCTGGCGCAGGAAAACGCCAAGAAGGGCATCACCGTCAACGCCATCTGCCCCGGCTATATCGGCACGGAGATGGTCAAGGCGGTGCCGCAGGACGTGCTCGACAAGCATGTGCTGCCGCAGATCCCGCTCGGGCGGCTGGGCGAGCCGGAGGAGATCGCGCGCAGCGTGGTGTTCCTCGTGGCCGACGAGGCCGGCTTCATCACCGGCTCGACGCTCACGGTCAATGGTGGGCAGTACATGGCGTGAGACGCGCGGGCGGTTGCATGCGAAGCCTGTCTGCCGGCCGAAGCCTACTTGATCGAGATCACCTTGCCGTCGACGGCGTTGATCTCGATCTCCATCTTCTTGCCCTTGGCATCGAGGCCCTCGGCCTCCCATTTGGACTGGCCCTTCTCGTGCTCGTGCTCGAGCTTGGCGACCGTCGCCATGCCGTGGGCGCGCACGATCACCAGCGCCTCGTCGATGCCGATAGTGGCCTGCGCAAATGCCGCCGTGGACAGGAGAGCGAAGGCGAAGGCGAAGGCGAGGGCCGGGCGCGTCATCGGAGTTCTCCTCGGGTGAACCTGAAGCAGGCTGCCTAAACGTAAGCTCTGGCGGTAACGACGTCCATCGCCGTTCGTGGGGCGTTTTGGGGGAGGCGCTTTGGCGGCGGGCGCTTGGCGGGCGAGCAAGTCGCGGCCATAAGGGGCCGTTCGACTCGAAGGTCCCCGCCACATGTCCCGTTCCACCGCCACCTTCACCGGCTTCACCGCCATCCTGCTCTGGGCGACGCTGGCGCTCGCCACCTCCGCGACCGGCGCGGTGCCGCCCTTTCTGCTGACGGCGCTAACCTTCACCATTGGTGGGCTGGTCGGCCTCATTGCCGGGCTGGCGCGCGGTGTCGGCCTCGGGGTGTTCCGCCAGCCTTGGCCGGTATGGCTGCACGGCGTTGGCGGGCTGTTCGGCTACCACTTCTTCTATTTTTCGGCGCTGAAGCTCGCCCCGCCGGCCGAGGCGGGGCTGATCGCCTATCTGTGGCCGCTGCTCATCGTGCTGTTCTCGGCCTTCCTGCCGGGCGAGAAGCTGCGGCCGGCGCATATTGTCGGCGCGCTGATGGGGCTGGCCGGCACGGTCGTGCTGCTGGGGGCCAAGGCCGGCGGCTTCGGCTTCGCGGCGGAATATGTGCCGGGCTATCTCGCGGCGGCGGTCTGCGCGGTGGTGTGGTCGGTCTATTCCGTCGCCTCGCGCCGCTTCGCCAGCGTGCCGACTGAGGTGGTGGCCGGCTTCTGCCTCGCCACCGCGCTGCTGTCGGCGCTGTGCCATGTGGCATTCGAGCCGTCGATCTGGCCGGTGGGCCGGGAGTGGCTGGCGGTGATCGCGCTCGGTATCGGCCCGGTGGGCATCGCCTTCTACACCTGGGACATCGGCATGAAGCGCGGCGACATCCGGCTGCTCGGCGTTGCCTCCTATGCCGCGCCGGTGCTCTCCACCCTGCTCCTGGTGGCGACGGGCTTTGCGGCGGCGAGCTGGTCGCTGGCGGCAGCCTGCGCGCTCATCGTCGGTGGCGCGGCGGTAGCGACGCTGCTGGCGCGGCGCTAGAGCACGCGCCGATCAGATTGCAGCGCAATCTGATCGGATAACGCGTTCTCCACTCGTAAATCAGTCTCTAGGGCATGTTCCGCGAAAGTTGCAGACTTTTGCGATGAGAATTTGCCCCAAGTAAAAACTCAACCCGGCTCCCAGCCGGGCGCGGCGAGCTCGAAGCCGGCGAACTCGAAGCCGGGCGCTACGGTGCAGCCGACCAGCGTCCACGCGCCGAGGCTGCGCGCTGCCTGCCAGGCGCCGTGCGGGACAACGCGCTGGGGCTCTTCGCCGGCCGTGAGGTCGGCGCCGAGCCGGTAGTGCTCGACCGGGCCGGCGTCCTCGACCGCGATGGAGAGTTCCAGCGGCGCACCGGCGTGCCAGTGCCAGACCTCGACCGCATCGACACGGTGCCAGTGCGAGCGCTCGCCGGCCGCCAGCAGGAAGTAGATCGCGGTGGAGACGGCGCGACCGTCCTCGGTGCGGCGCTCGTCGCGGAAGGTCTCGCGAAAATACCCGCCTTCGGGGTGCGGCGCGAGGCCGAGCCGGGCGATGACCTCCTGGGCGGTGAGGGCAGGGGTGCTCATAGAGGCAACCCCTAGCCGCGAAAACTGTTCTTGAGGCTACGCAGCTCGGTGAACACCGCTCCCGGCTCGGCATCGGGCAGGCCGATGCGGGCGGCAAGCTCGGGGTCGTCGGCGCGCATGAACGGGTTGGTTGCCTTCTCCGCGCCGATGGTGGTCGGCAAGGTCGGCTCGCCTGCCGCGCGCAGCGCCTCGACCTCCTTCAGCCGGGCGGCCAGCGCTTCGTTGTCGGGATCGACGCTGACCGCGAAGCGGGCATTGGAGAGGGTGTATTCGTGCCCGCAATAGACCGCGATGTCGTCGGGCAGCGCGCGCAGGCGCAGCAGCGATTCCCACAGCACTGGCGGGTCGCATTCGAACGGGCGCCCGCAGCCCATGACGAACAGGGTGTCGCCGGAGAACAGCAGTCGCTCCTCCTCGAACAGGAAGACGACATGGCCCTTGGTGTGGCCCGGCGTTTCCAGTACGCGACCGACCAGGCTGCCTACGGCGACCGGATCGCCATCCACTACGGCGGTGTCGAGCCCGGGAATGGTGTCGCGCTCGGCCTTCGGACCGGTGACATGAGCGCCGTAACGTTCCTTCAGCGCCAGCACGCCGGCGATGTGGTCGGTGTGATGATGGGTGACGAAGATATGGGTGAGGTCCCAGCCCTCATGCTCCAGCGCGGCGAGCACCGGCGCCGCCTCCGGCACGTCGATGACCGCCGTGGCCTCGGTGACGGTGTCGCGCAGCAGCACGGCGTAATTGTCGGCGAGGCAGGGAATGAGACGCAGTTCGACCGGCATGGCGCTTCTCGGGCTGGTCCATCGGAGGGCGAGAAACGCGGGCGCGCCGGGCGCGTCCGCGTTTTCGGCATGTTAGTGCAGCGGACGCCGGGACGTCAGCGCTATTCCTGTCAGCGGCATTCCTGCGCGGCGCGATCGATCGCTGCGGAAATGCCCGAGAGCGAATAGGTGTCGGTGGTGACGTTGCCGCGCAGCGAGGTGCTCTTCACCACGACGTCGCGCCCCTTGCGCATCGCGTCGACGAGGCGTGCCTCCTCGGCGGCGTTGCGCACCCAGGCGCCAGTACCGCGGGTATAGAGATCGAACGAGGTCGGCCCGATGGTCAGGGTGGCATCGACGCCTTCCTTCAGCGGGAAGCCCATGACGACGCTTACCTCGCCCTTCACGTTCTCGGCCGTGCGGGTGGAAATGAAGAAATACGCCGGATCACGGCTGAGACCGGCCGGCAGCCGCGTCTTCGGCTGGGAAAGCGCGTAGCAGATCTTGCCGCCGCCGCTCTCGTCCTTGTAGACGCCCCAGTCACCGAACTGGCCTACCAGTTTCGGCGCGCCCTGGGCACTGGCACCTGTTGCGCCGATAAACGCCAGTGCCAAGCCGGCGAGTGCCGCGCGCACGATACGTCGTGCCATGGTCTCTATCCTCCGTGTTCGTCTTGCCGCTGTGCGGGTTTGCACGATTCTCCGTTCAAGCCCGTTCAGGGATATCCGCCCGTCCGGCGGCTGTGAACCCTTGCCTCGGGAAAGCGGAGGCTTTGCCGATCAAATGCGCGAAGCTTGGCGGCAAAATCAGGACCATGGTGAACGAGCGGTAAATAAAGCTGGGAACAGCGGGTTCAGCGCCCGCGCATCCGCTCGAGAGCATCGCGCGCGGCGGTGCGGTGGGCAGGGGTGATGTGGCTCGCCAGCAGGTTCAGCGCGGTGGCGAGCACCGCGGCATCATCGGTGAAGCCGAGAGCGGGAAGGATGTCCGGCACCGCGTCCGTGGGCAGCAGGAAATAGGCCAGCGCCCCGAACAGCAGCGCCCGCACCCGCGTCGGCGTGCGGGCGTCCAGCGCGCAGTAATAGGCGGCGGTGGCGTCCTCGGCGAAGGGAACGCGCGCGGCACCGGAGGCGATCTTGCGCCAGAAGCCGGCACGCACCTTCGCCTCATTGCCGGGAGCGGCATCGAAGCCGAATTCTCCCTGCTCGAAGGTCGGGTCGTCGAAAGTTCCGTCGGACCGCGCGGCCATCCTCGTTCCCATCCGGTGGGTTCTGTTCGACAGTCGAGATGGCCCCGGCCATGGCTTTTCGCAATGGCGGTGCCCGTGAAAGGCCGGCGTCAGAGCAGCGGGTAGGCTGCCTCGATGCGGTAGGGGCCGCCGCCGACGGAATCGCGCGAGGAGAACAGGACGAAGCGCGAGACCTCGAAGGTCGGGCTGCGGAAATAGCCGCGCAGAGCGAGATATTCCGCCACCTGGCGCGGCGCGACGTCGCGCAGGCGCGCCAGCGTGACGTGAGGGCGGAAATTGCGCCCCTCCGGCGGCAGACCGATGCGCTTCATCGCCCGTTCGTGCTCGGCGTGAAGCTCGGTCAGTGCCTGATTTGCCTTCACGCCGGCGAAGATCGAGTGCGGCTTGTGATTGCCGAACTGGTCGACGCCCGACAGCGTCAGGTCGAAGCCGAACCGGTCGATCTCGTCGAGCGCGGCGGCGGCGTCGCGTGCCACCGCATGGTCGACATCGCCGATGAAGCGCAGCGTGACATGGTAAAATTCCGGGCTGATCCAGCGCGCGCCGGGAAGGCCGCCCCGCAGCATGGACAGCGTTTCCGCGATGTCCGACGGAATTTCGAGGGCGGTGAAGAGCCGCGGCATTGCACCCTCCTTGAATCTCTCGCGGGGGAAATATTCCCGCGAAGAAACAGGTTCGATTTGATACGGATTCGTACCCTGAGGAAAAGCGGAAAATGCGACAGCCCGAACACGAGCGCGTTCGCGCCCCTGTTTGCCCTGTCCGCAGGCAGCTTCGGCTGACGGATCGGGGGGAAGCCTATATGGTGGGGGTCCATGAGCGAATCGACTGAAAATGGTGATGCGATCGGCGACCTGTTCGCCGACGTGTCCGCCCCAGCCGGGGCCCCGCCTCCCGAAGATGTTCCTTTGCCGGCCGAGGTTGACTCGCCGGAAGAGGTGCTCACGGGACCGATCAGCTTTGCCAGCATCGCCTCGATCTACCGCTATCCCGTGAAGGGGCTGACGCCTGAGCGGATGGAAGTGGTGGAGCTGGCGGAGGGTAGCTATTTTCCGGGCGACCGGCTGTTCGCCATCGAGAACGGCCCTTCTGGCTTCATGCCCGAGGCGCCGTCCTTCCAGCCCAAGATCAAGTTCCTGATGCTCATGCGCAATGAGCGCCTCGCCGCGCTCGATGCGATCTACGACGATGCGGCGGGCGAACTGGTCGTCCGGCACGAGGGCACGGAAGCCGTGCGCGGGGATCTGCGCACGCCCGAAGGGCGCGAGGCGATCGAGGGCTTCTTCCAGCGCTATTCCCGCTATGAACTGCGCGGCGCGCCCAGGGTGCTCCAGGCGCCGCAGGGTTTCCGTTTCGTCGACACCACGGAAGGCTTCATCTCGCTGATCAACCTGGCGAGCTGCCGCGCGCTGGGCGAGATCATCGGCCAGCCGGTCGATCCGCTGCGCTTCCGCGCCAATTTCTATCTCGACGGCATGGAGCCCTGGGAGGAGTTCGACCTCGTCGGCCAGACCATCGAGATCGGCAACCATGTCCGCCTCAAGGTCACGCAGCGCATCTTCCGCTGCGCCGCGACCAATGTGGATCCCGTCACTGCCAGGCGCGACCTCGACATTCCCGGCACGCTGATGCGCAGCTTTGGCCATACCGATTGCGGCATCTTCGCCGAGGTGCTCGAAGGCGGACTGGTCGCCGAGGGCGACTCGGTGCGCATTACGCTCTGACGCCAAACCGCCCCCGCCATGCAAAAAGGCCCGGCTGAACCGGGCCTTTTCATTTCTGCAGCCGTCCTTAGCAGGGGCGCGGCGCGCTCACTCGCCGGCTTCGGCGGTGACCGGCGTTCCGCCGCCGCCCTCGCCCTCACCTTCGCCATCGGCGCGACGGTAGCGGCGACGGCGGGTGCGCGGGGCGCGGGCCTCGCCTTCGTCCTCGCTGGTCGGCGCCGCAGGAGCGGCCTCGACGGCGGGAGACTCGGCAACGGGGGCGGCCGCGGCGCGGCGGCCGCGCGTGGGCTTCGGCGCGGGAGCGGCCTCGACGGCCGGCGCCTCGACGGCGACCGGCTCCGGGGCGACGATCTTCACCGGCTCGGACTTGACGGGCTCAACCCGGGCAGCCTCGGCGCGGGGCGCGGCAGGAGCCGGCACCGCATTGCTGCTCTGGGTGATGAAGGCCGGCAGGCCGATCTCGGACTCGACTTCCGGCCCGAGGCGCGGCTGCGGCTGCTGGGCGGGATCGCGGTAGGTATTTTCGCCGGTCGCGCGCGGCTCCCGCGGCTCGCGCGGTTCACGGAACGGCCGATTGTCGCGCTGCCAGCGGTTTTCGCGGTTGTCGCCGCGCTCCTCGCGGGGCCGATCCTCACGGGGGCCACGATCCTCACGCGGCGCGCGGTCTTCACGCGGACCACGATCCTCGCGCGGACCACGGTCCTCGCGGAAGCCGCGCTCCTGATTGCGATCCTGGCCCTGGCCCCGATCGCGGTTGTCGCGATTGTCGCGGCGATTCGGATCGCGATCGCGGTAGAAATCGCGCTGGCCGCCCTCGCGCGGAGCGTTGTCGCGCG
Organism: Ancylobacter sp. VNQ12; assembly: GCF_049445835.1. Taxonomy (NCBI): domain Bacteria; kingdom Pseudomonadati; phylum Pseudomonadota; class Alphaproteobacteria; order Hyphomicrobiales; family Xanthobacteraceae; genus Ancylobacter; species Ancylobacter sp. VNQ12. The sequence continues at coordinate 143,718 of NZ_JBMSDU010000005.1, forward strand.
GCTGGCCACCCTCGCGCTGGTTCTGCGGCTCGCGGGCCTGGAAGCTCGGCTGCCCCTCGGCGCCGCCTTCTTCCATCTCGTCCTCGAACTCTTCCTCTTCCTGCCGGTTGAACGGCTGGGCGGTGACGCCGAACTGGGCCTGTGCGGCGAGGATGATGCGGAAATAGTGCTCCGCGTGCTGGAGGTAGTTCTCGGCGGCGACCGGGTCGCCGGAGGCCTGCCCGTCCCGCGCGAGCTGCTGATATTTCTCGACGATATGCTGGGCGGTACCGCGCACCTTCACATCGGGGCCGTTGGATTCATAGACGCGCGTAAGCGGGTTCTGGCTGCGCCGGTTGCCGTTGTTGTTATTGTTGTTGTTACGGCTGCGCATACGCTTCTGCTGATTATTATTTCGCATCGAGCTGGTCTCTGAGCCGGTACGCCGCCGGCGGGGAAATCCCGGATCGGCTACAGGCGGGGTCATCGCCTTGATTAATCGCCGTTCTCTCGCCTTCGGCCGTCGGCCATCAGCGAAAGAAACGTCGGGAGAGAGTTGTCCCTGGAAGGCGTAGACCTCGCGCATGCCGGAACCGTCAGGGTTCCAGTGGTGCCGAAGGTCGCCGCCGACCATTGGACTTCGTTCCATGGGAGTGCATCGCCATGATGCCCCGCGACCGGCTGAGCCGGCTGCGAACGATTCCGGTCGAAGATCACCCGACCGGAAACCGGCGAGCGCAAACGTCGCGCTTCAGCCGTTCCCATGCTTCATCGTGTAACCGAGGCCACACCGACAAACCGTGAAGCATTCGCCCTTTTCGAAACATTGCCGCGCACAGCGCGCATCCGGATGAGTGACAATCTCGACCGACTGCCGAGGCAATCGCGGACCGGATCACTATGTTTGATGATGTCTCAGGACGATTCCTGTAATTAACACTAGTCGGTTCGATACCTCGTTCCAAGCGCTTTTTTGCAACAGCGTCGGTAATTTCAGGCGGTTACGCTCACGATGGCGCGTGCGACGCCGGCAAGGTCGCGCCGCGCCGGCCCATCGGCCGGGAGCCCGCTTGCCGCCATCAGCCCGGCCACGTCCGCCTCCTGGCCGATGCCCAGTTCCAGCACCGCCCGCCCGCCACCCGCCAGCAGGCGGGGAAGATCGGCGGCGATGGCGCGGTAGGCGTCGAGCCCTTCGGCGCCGCCGTCGAGGGCGAGAAGCGGATCATGGACACGCACCTCGACATCGAGCGACGCGATATCCGTGCTGGGAATATAAGGCGGATTGGAGACGACGAGATCGAAGCGCGTGGAAATCGCGCTGGCCCAGTCGCCGACGATCACCCGCGCACGCTCCGCCAGCCCCAGCTGCGCGAGATTTTCGCGGGCCTGCCGCGCCGCTCCCTCGGCCCGGTCGATGCCGAGGCCGGCGGCGTTGCGGTATTCGCTTAGGAGCGCGGCGAGGATGGCGCCTGTGCCGGTGCCGAGGTCGAGGACCGTGAGCGGCGCGGCGCGGTCGGGAAACACCTCCAGCACCGCTTCGATCAGCGTCTCGGTCTCCGGGCGGGGCACCAGCGTGTCGGGCGCGAGGGCGAACTCGAGGCTCCAGAATTCACGCCTGCCCGTCAGCCGGGCTAGCGGCTCGCCTGCCATGCGCCGCGCGGCGAGCTGATTCAACCGCGCCGCATTCTCGTCCGCGACCGGCTGTTCGCCGCGCGCCACCAAGTCGAGGTCGGCCAGGCCGAGTCCGGCCTTGAGAAGGGCGCGCGCCTCGCGCTCGGGCGCTTCCAGGCCGGCGCTCGCGAAGTCCCGCGCCAGAGCGCGCAGCAGCTCCGCCCGGCTGGTCACCGCTCGCCCCAGCCGCTGCTCTCGGCTTCCGCCAGCAGCGCCGCCTGATATTCGGTGGTGAGCGCCTCGGTCAGCTCGCTCAGCGCGTCGCCGGCGAGGATTTCGGGCAATTTGTGCAGGGTGAGGCCGATGCGATGATCGGTCACGCGGCCCTGCGGGAAATTATAAGTGCGGATGCGCTCGGAGCGGTCACCCGAGCCGACCTGCAGCTTGCGCTCGCTGGCGCGGGCGCTGTCGCGCTTCTCGCGCTCGGCCTCATAGATCCGGGCGCGCAGCATGCCCATGGCGCGCGCCTTGTTCTTATGCTGCGAGCGCTCATCCTGCACGGCGACAACGGTGCCGGTCGGGATATGGGTGATGCGCACCGCGCTCTCGGTCTTGTTGACGTGCTGGCCGCCGGCACCCGAGGCGCGGAACACGTCGATGCGCAGATCCGCCTCGTTGATGTCGATGTCGACCTCCTCGACCTCCGGCAGCACCGCGACGGTGGCGGCGGAGGTGTGGATGCGTCCCGAGCCCTCGGTCTCCGGCACGCGCTGCACGCGGTGGACGCCGGATTCGAATTTCAGCTTGGCATAGGCACCGTGGCCGTGCAGCGCGGCGACGATTTCCTTGAAGCCGCCGGCGGTGCCCTCGGTCATCGACAGCACCTCGACCGACCAGCCGTTCAGCGCGGCGAAGCGCTCATACATGCGAAACAGGTCGCCGGCGAACAGCGCCGCCTCGTCGCCGCCGGTGCCAGCGCGCACTTCGAGGATAACGCCGCGCTCGTCCATCGCGTCCTTGGGCAGCAGCGCGAGCCGCACGGCACGGGAGAGTTCCTCCACCTGCGCCTCAAGCGCGGCGGCTTCCTCCTCGGCCATCGCGGCCATGTCCCGGTCGCCTGCGGCGTCGGCGGCGAGGGCGCGGGCGTCCGCCAGCTCGCGCTCGGCCGCGCGCAGCGCCTTCACGCTGTCGACCAGCGGCGAGAGGTCGGCGAATTCGCGCGACAGCCGCACATAGGTCTCCGCCTCCGGGCTGGCAGAGAGCGCATGCTCGATTTCCGCATGGCGCGCGACGAGCTGGTCGAGCCGGGCATCGGGCAGATTGGTCACGGGCGGATACTCACAGCGGCGGGCTCACAATGGGAGTCCCGCCTTCTCGGCGAAGGCCTTGAGCTGCGGGCGCAGGGTCGAGGCCTCCGAACCGGCCTCCAGCAGCGGGGCGACCATGGCGGCGACCTTGCCGAGGTCAAGCTCAAGCAGCATCGCCTTCACCGGCCCGTAGGAGGCGGGCGAGAGCGAGAGCTTGCGATAGCCGATCGCCAGCAGCGCCAGCGCCTCCAGCGGCTTGGAGGCGAGTTCGCCGCACAGCGTCACCTGCTTGCCGTACTGCGCCGCCTTGTCGGCGATCAGCTTCAGCGCCCTGAGGGAGGAAGGGCCGAGCGGGTCGAAGCGTTCGGCGACGCGTGGATTGGCACGGTCGGCAGCATAGAGGAACTGCACGAGGTCGTTGGAGCCGACCGAGGCGAAGTCGACGCGCTGGAACAGCTGGTCGAGCTGGAACAGCAGCGCCGGTACTTCCAGCATGACGCCGATCAGCGCGCGTTCCGGCAAGCCGTGGCCGTGACGGCGCAGATGAGTCAGCTCGCGCTCGACGATATGCCGCGCGCGGTCGAATTCCTCGACCGCGGAGACCATCGGGAAGATCAGCCGCAATTCGCGGCCCGTGGCGGCGCGCAAAAGCGCGCGGATCTGGCTGCGCAGCAGGCCCGGACGGTCGAGCCCGAGGCGGATGGCGCGCCAGCCAAGGGCCGGGTTCTCCTCCTCGATGGCGCGCATATAGGGCAGCACCTTGTCGCCGCCGATATCGAGCGTGCGGAACACCACCGGTCGCTCGCCCGCGGCGTCGAGCACCGATCGGTAGAGCTTGAGCTGCTCATTGGTGCGCGGGAAGGCCGAGGCGATCATGAACTGCAATTCGGTGCGGAACAGCCCGATGCCGGTCGCCCCGGTTTCCTCGATGTGCGGCAGGTCGACCAGCAGGCCGGCATTGAGATGCAGCTCGATCTCGATGCCGTCCCGGGTGACGGTGGGCAGGTCGCGCAGCGCGGCGTAGCGCTCCAGCCGCTTGGCGCGGAAGCGCACCTTCTCGGCGTAGGCGTCCTCGACATCGGAAGGCGGGCGCACATGCACCTCGCCCGAAACGCCGTCGACGATGACGGCATCGCCGGCATCGACCTGGCCGACGATGTTCTCGACATGGCCGACCGCGCTGATGCCGAGCGCGCGGGCGACGATGGTGAGGTGGCTCGTCGCCGCTCCTTCCTCCAGCACGAGGCCGCGGATGCGGGCGCGGTCATAGTCGAGCAGCGCCGCCGGGCTCATGTTGCGGGCGACGATGATGGCGTTGTCGGGCAGGCGCGCGCGGTCCGAGCCGCCGGCGCGGCCGGTCAGCTGGCGCAGCAGGCGGTTGGCCAGATCGTCGAGATCGTGCATCCGCTCGCGCAGATACGGGTCGGTCATGCGCAGCATGCGCGCACGGGTGTCCGACTGCACGCGCTCCACCGCACCCTCGGCGGTGAGGCCGGTCAGGACCGCCTCGCGCATGCGGCCGATCCAGCCGCGGTCATGCGCGAACATGCGGTAGGTCTCAAGGATGTCGCGGTGCTCGCCGACGCGGGCGACGCCCTCGTCCTCCAGCATGATGTCGATGGAGTGCCGCAGCGTCTCCACCGCGCCGTCGAGCCGTTTCAGCTCGGCGGGCAGGTCGTCGGCGATGACCTTGGTGACCTCGATGCGCGGCTCGTGCAGCACGACATGGCCGAGGCCGATGCCTTCCGACAGCGCGAGGCCCTTGAGGTGCAGCGGGCGGCGTGCGGCCGGCTCGGCGCCGGGCAAGGCGAGGGCGGTGAGTTCACCCGAGGCGATGATTTCGGCCAGCACCATCGCGGTGGTCTGCAGCGCCTCGATCTCTTCCTCGGTGTAGGAGCGGTGGGCGCGGTTCTGCACCACCAGCACGCCGAGCGTGTTGCCCGCGCGCAGGATCGGCACGCCGAGAAACGAGTGATAGATTTCTTCGCCCGTCTCCGGCCGATAGGAGAAGGCGGGGTGGGCCTGCGCGTTGGACAGGCTGATCGGTTCCGCCTCGCGGGCGACCGTGCCGACGAGGCCCTCGTCGATGCGCATGACCGTCAGATGCACGGCGGTGCGGTTCAGGCCCTCGGTGGCGTAAAGTTCAAGGGTGCCGTCGACACGCAGCACATAGACCGAGCAGACCTCGGCCACCATGTTGGCCGCGATCAGCACCACGATCTTGTCGAGGCGGTCCTGCGCACTGACGGGCTCCGCCATGACTTCACGGAGACGCCGCAACAGCACGCGCGGACCGCCAAGCGCGCTACGCATGAGCAATCCTCGGTTTCCGGGAGCCCGCAACCCCGGATCGTCGATCGAAAGGCGCGACTCGCATCGCGCCCGGCCTGTGCCTCAGGCGTCGAGCCCGTATACCGAATGCAGCGTCCGAACGGCAAGCTCGGTATAGGCTGCGTCGATCAGCACCGAGATCTTGATCTCGGAAGTGGAGATAGCGCGGATATTGATGCCGCGCTCGGAAAGCGCCTTGAAGGCCCGCGCCGCGACGCCGGCATGGCTGCGCATGCCGATGCCGATGATCGAGATCTTCACCACGTCGGTCGCCCCGACGATGGTCTCGAAGCCGATCTCGTCGCGCGCACTGGCGAGGGCCGCCTTGGCGCGCTCGAAGTCCGCCGTCGGCACGGTGAAGGTGATGTCGGTGAAGCCCTCGGCCGAGATGTTCTGCACGATCATGTCGACGTTGATGTTGGCCTCCGCGAGCGGCACGAACACGCTGGCGGCGATGCCGGGCTTGTCCGGCACGCGGCGGATGCTGACCTGGGCTTCGTCCCGGGCGAAGGCGATGCCGGTGACGACTTCACTCTCCACGATTTCCTCCTCGTCGCAGATCAGGGTGCCGGGCGGGTCGCCGGCGGTCTTGAGTTCCGGGGCGTCCGGATCGGTGAAGCTGGAGCGCACGAAGGTGCGCACCTTGTGTACCATGGCGAGCTCGACCGAGCGCACCTGAAGCACCTTGGCCCCCAGCGAGGCCATCTCCAGCATTTCTTCGAACGCGACCTTCTCCAGCCGCTTCGCCTTCGGGACGATGCGCGGGTCGGTGGTGTAGACGCCGTCGACATCGGTGTAGATGTCGCAGCGGTCGGCCTTGATGCCGGCGGCGACCGCCACCGCGCTGGTGTCCGAGCCGCCGCGCCCGAGCGTGGTGAGGCGGCCGCTCTCCAGATGGATACCCTGGAAGCCGGCGATGACCGCAACCTCTCCAGTGGCGAAGCGCTTGACGATCTCGTCGCCGTTGACCGAGAGGATGCGGGCCGAGCCGTGCGCGTCGTCGGTCGAGATCGGCAACTGCCAGCCCTGCCAGGAGCGGGCCGGGATGCCCATTTCCTGCAGCGCGATGGCCAGAAGACCGGAGGTGACCTGTTCGCCGGAGGCGACGATGGCGTCATATTCACGCGCATCGTGCAGCACGGCGGTCTCGCGCACCCAGCCGACCAGTTCGTTGGTCTTGCCGGACATCGCCGACACCACGACGGCGACCTGGTGGCCGGCCTCGATCTCCCGTTTCACATGGCACGCGACGTTGCGAATGCGGTCAATGTTGGCGACCGATGTGCCGCCGAACTTCATCACCAGACGTGCCATTATAGGAAACCGTAACCGTGTTCTTTTGTCGGGGCCGGGCTTTTGGGGAGGGGTGCCCGGCCGAAAAGGCGCGTATACATATCCACCTCGCGCCTCGCCCGCAACGGCAAGAGGCGTGCTTTGGCCGAGGCTGGAAATGTTCCGGGCTGAGCCGAACTACCGCATGAGAGATTCGATGTCCGAGACCGCCACCACCGTCGATCCCCGCGAAGTGGAGCGCTTCGCCGCGCTCGCCGCCGAATGGTGGAATCCCCGCGGCAAGATGCGGGTGCTGCACAAGTTCAATCCCGTCCGGCTGGCCTGGCTGCGCGAGAAGATCATCGCGCATTTCGGCCGCGACCCGCGTTCCATCCGCCCGCTGGAGGGGCTCAGGCTTGTGGATATCGGCTGCGGCGGCGGCCTCATCAGCGAGCCGTTGGCGCGCATGGGCGCTTCGGTGGTGGGAATCGATCCGGCCGAGCGGAACGTCGGCACCGCCGCACTGCATGCGCAGGAGAGCGGCGTGGCTGTGGATTACCGCGCCACCACGGCGGAAGCGCTGGCCGATTCCGGCGAGCGCTTCGACGTCGTGCTGGCCATGGAAGTGGTCGAGCATGTCGCCGACATGGAGCTGTTCCTCGCCCGGGCGGCCGAGATGGTGAAGCCGGGCGGGCTGATGTTCGCCGCGACGCTGAACCGCACCAAGCGCTCCTTCGCGTTGGCCATTGTCGGGGCGGAATATGTGCTCGGCTGGCTGCCGCGCGGCACGCATGACTGGAACAAGTTCGTCACCCCGGACGAACTCGCCGCCGCGCTGGAGGCCGGCGGGCTCAGCGTGATCGACCGCGAGGGCGTGGTGTTCAACCCGCTCGCGGATGAATGGCGGCGCTCGGGCGACCTTGCGGTGAACTACATGATGATGGCCGAGCGGCCGGCGTGATGCGCTCCCTCCCTCTCTCCGCCGGGAAGAGGTGAAAAAGGAGAGGACGGCAAAAAGCCTTCCTTGACCCTGCTCAAGGCCCTTCCGTTGCCGATCGGCCACACTACATGAGGCTGAGCGGGTCGCCATGACGGGGCCCGCGGCGGTGGCCGGGATACGGGCGCCGCAATCCCGATAACCGCTCGTGCCTCCATAGAGGGCGACGGGAGGGGTCTGGAGGGACAGATGAATTTCGAGATCTACACTGAACGCGCGCGTGGATTTGTGCAGTCGGCGCAGTCGCTTGCGCTGCGCGAGGGCAATCAGCAATTCACCCCCGAGCACCTGTTGAAGGTGCTGCTGGACGATCCCGAGGGTCTGTGCGCCGGGCTGATCCAGCGTTCCGGCGGCGATCCGCGCATCGTACTAGCGGACACCGAGGCGGCGCTGAAGAAGCTGCCCAAGGTGCAGGGTTCGGGTGCGGGACAGGTCTATCTCGCGCCGGCGACGGCGCGCGTGTTCGAGGCGGCCGAGCAGGCGGCGAAGAAGGCGGGCGACGGCTATGTCACCGTCGAGCGGCTGCTGCTGGCGCTCGCGCTGGAGAAGGACAGCGAGGCGGGCAAGATCCTCGCTAAGGCCGGCGCCACGCCGCAGAAGATCAACACCGCCATCGAGGCGCTGCGCAAAGGCCGCACGGCCGACAGCGCCACGGCCGAGAACGCCTATGACGCGCTGAAGAAATATGCCCGCGACCTCACCGAGGCAGCGCGCGAGGGCAAGCTCGATCCGGTGATCGGCCGCGACGAGGAAATCCGCCGCGCCATTCAGGTGCTGTCGCGCCGCACCAAGAACAACCCGGTGCTGATCGGCGAGCCCGGCGTCGGCAAGACCGCCATCGTCGAGGGCCTCGCCTTGCGCATCGTCGACGGCGACGTGCCGGAGAGCCTGAAGGACAAGAGCCTGCTCTCGCTCGACATGGGCTCGCTCATCGCCGGCGCGAAATATCGCGGCGAGTTCGAGGAGCGGCTGAAGTCCGTGCTTTCCGAGGTCGAGGCGGCCGAGGGCGGCATCATCCTGTTCATCGACGAGCTGCACACCCTGGTCGGCGCCGGCAAGACGGATGGAGCGATGGACGCCTCCAACCTGCTGAAGCCCGCTCTGGCGCGCGGCGAGCTGCACTGCGTCGGTGCCACCACGCTCGACGAGTACCGCAAATATATCGAGAAGGACGCCGCGCTTGCCCGCCGCTTCCAGCCCGTCTTCGTCAATGAGCCGAGCGTGGAGGACACCGTGTCCATCCTGCGCGGCATCAAGGAGAAGTACGAGCTGCACCACGGCGTGCGCATCACCGACTCGGCGCTGGTGGCGGCGGCGACGCTGTCGAACCGCTACATCACCGACCGATTTCTTCCCGACAAGGCGATCGACCTGATCGACGAGGCGGCCTCGCGCCTGCGCATGCAGGTGGATTCCAAGCCCGAGGAGCTGGACAGCATCGATCGCGAGATCGTGCGCCTGCGTATCGAGCAGGAGGCGCTGAAGAAGGAGACCGACGCGGGCTCGAAGGACCGGCTGAAGAAGCTGGAGAAGGAGCTCGCCAATCTGGAGGAGCAGTCCTCCTCGCTCACCTCGCGCTGGAAGGCGGAGAAGGAGAAGCTCGGCGACGCGCAGAAGATCAAGAGCGATCTGGAGAAGGCGCGCGCGGACCTCGCCATCGCCCAGCGCAATGGCGAGTACCAGAAGGCCGGCGAGATCGCCTACGGCACCATTCCGGCGCTGGAGAAGAAGCTCGCCGCCATCGAGGCGAAGGATCTCGCTGCCGAGGTGAAGGCCGGCGCCATGGTGGAGGAGGCGGTGACGCCCGATCACATCGCCGGCGTCGTCTCGCGCTGGACCGGCGTGCCGGTCGACAAGATGCTGGAAGGCGAGAAGGAGAAGCTGCTGCGCATGGAGGAGGTGCTCTCCTCCCGCGTCATCGGTCAGAAGGAGGCCGTGGAAGCCGTCTCGACCGCGGTGCGCCGCGCGCGGGCGGGACTTCAGGATCCCAACCGGCCGATCGGCTCGTTCATGTTCCTCGGGCCCACGGGCGTGGGCAAGACCGAGCTGACCAAGGCGCTGGCCTCGTTCCTGTTCGACGACGATACCGCCCTCGTGCGCATCGATATGTCGGAATACATGGAGAAGCACGCGGTGGCCCGGCTGATCGGCGCGCCTCCCGGCTATGTCGGCTATGAGGAGGGTGGCGCGCTGACCGAAGCGGTGCGGCGCCGGCCCTATCAGGTCGTGCTGTTCGACGAGGTGGAGAAGGCCCATCCCGACGTGTTCAACGTCCTGTTGCAGGTGCTCGACGACGGGCGCCTGACCGACGGGCAGGGCCGCACGGTCGACTTCCGCAACACGCTGATCATCATGACCTCGAACCTCGGTTCCGAGTATCTGGTGAACCAGCCGGACGGCGAGGACACGGAAGCGGTGCGCGACGAGGTTATGGGCGTGGTGCGCGCGCACTTCCGCCCGGAATTCCTCAACCGCGTCGACGAGATCGTGCTGTTCCACCGTCTGCGGCGCGAGCAGATGGGCGCGATCGTCGACATCCAGGTCAAGCGGCTCGACAAGCTGCTGGAGGAGCGCAAGATCCAGCTGGAGATCACCCCCGAGGCGCGCGATTTCCTCGCCGAGAAGGGCTACGACCCGGCCTATGGCGCGCGCCCGCTGAAGCGGGTGATCCAGAAACTGCTGCAGGACCCGCTGGCCGGGCGCATCCTCGCCGGCACGGTCAAGGACGGCGACGTGGTGCGCGTGGAGCGCGGGGCGAACGAGCTGCTGTTCGACACCCGCCCCGGCGCGGTGGAGGAGGCGGCCTGACGGCGCCGCCGGTCACGCAAACAGACAAGGGCGCCACGTGAGTGGCGCCCTTTTTCGTTTCGGATTTCGTCCGGGATGACAGTACTTCGCGACGAGACGCCCTCACACCTTCGCCAGCAGCGCCTTCAGCTCGGGAAGGAAGGTGTCGGCGATGTCGGGGCGGTCCAGCGCATAGGCGACATTGGCCATGAGGAAGCCGAGCTTCGAGCCGCAGTCATAGATCGCGCCGTCAAAGGTCACGCTGTAGAAATCCTGACCCTTGGCCAATTTGAGCATGGAGTCGGTCAGCTGGATCTCGCCGCCGGCACCACGCTCCTGGGTGGCGAGCAGGTCGAAGATTTCCGGCTGGAGGATATAGCGGCCGGAAATGGCGAGGTTGGACGGGGCGACGTCCTTCTTCGGCTTCTCCACCATCTTGGCGATCTTGTGCACGCCGTCGGCCACCTCGTCGCCGAGGCCGACAATGCCGTACTGGTCGGTCTGGTCGGTCGGCACCTCGTAGACCGCGAGATGGTTGCCGCCGCCGGTCTTCTTATAGGCGTCGACCATGCGCGCCAGGCAGCCCTTGCCGTTGCGCGGCTTGTGCAGCATGTCGGGCAGCAGCAGAGCGAAGGGTTCGTTGCCGATGATGTCGCGGGCGCACCACACGGCATGGCCAAGGCCGAGTGGCAGCTGCTGGCGGGTGAAGCTGGACTTGCCCGGCCCGAGCGTCTCTTCGCGCAGGACGTCGAGCAGCTGGTACTTGCCGCGCTCGGACAGGGTCGCCTCCAGCTCGTACTGGCGATCGAAATGGTCCTCGATGACGCCCTTGTTGCGGCCGGTGACGAAGACGAAGTGCTCGATGCCGGCGGCGCGCGCCTCGTCGACCACATGCTGGACGACGGGGCGGTCAACCACGGTCAGCATCTCCTTCGGCACCGCCTTGGTGGCGGGCAGGAAACGCGTACCGAGGCCGGCAACGGGAAGGATCGCTTTACGGATCGGAGTAGCCATAGGGAGGACATGCCGCTGTTGGTGACGGTGAAGGAGGACGTGCCAGGAGCTTTGCTACAAAATCGAACTTAACGTCTTCCTGACGGCTTTGACACGCACCCTATAACGCTGTGCCGACAAAACGGGTCCGCATGAGGGCCAAACTGCGGGGCGTCCCCGAATCGTCTGCCCGTTAAGCTCGCTGAAACCATGGCGGCTCCCTAATCTCGCCTCGAGTTCGCGTAAGGGTAAGCGCTATGAGTAATCGGACGACGGTCCTCGGCCGGCATCATGCCGGCGGCATCGCCGGCGCGATGATGATGTGCCTCGGGCTTGCCGGCTGCGCCTCGCCGGACGATGTGACCGGCGCGCTGGCGGCGCCCTCCGCCCGTCCTGCGCCCGTCGCCAGCATGGCCCCTTCGCATCCGGCCGCGACACCGAGCGCGCCCGCCGCCTCGTCCCATCCCGAGATGACGCCGCAGGCGCTGGCGCGCGCGGAGGCGAATTTCAGCCGCTGCATCGCCTCGCTGGAGCCGCTGGCGCGCTCCAAGGGCGTTTCGGCTGCCGGCTTCCGCCGCTACACCGCCGGGCTGAAGCCCGACATGGGCATCATGGAGAAGCTGCAGACGCAGCCGGAATTCGCCCGCACCGCCGGCGACTACGTGACCATGCTGGTCTCCGAGACCCGCATCCGCAAGGGGCGCGAAGCGATGGCGCAGAACGCCGCCGTGTTCGACGCGGTCGGGCGCACCTATGGTGTCGATCCCTATGTGGTCGCGGCGATCTGGGGCATCGAGACCAATTACGGCAGCGCGCGCGGCTCCTATCCCGTGTTGCAGGCGACGGGAACGCTGGCTTGCGTCGGCCGCCGCCAAGCCTATTTCCGCGATGAGTTCGTCGCCGCGCTGCGCATCGTCGACAAGGGCGACGTGCCGGAAAGCCATCTGCGTGGTTCCTGGGCCGGCGCCTTCGGCCTGACCCAGTTCATGCCGACCGCCTTCCAGCGTGATGCTGTGGATTTCGACGGCGACGGCCACCGTAACGTGGTGGATTCGGTCGCCGACGCCATGGGCTCCACCGCCAACAAGCTGAAGCGTGGCGGCTGGGTCGCCGGCCGCAGCTGGGGCTATGAGGTCGTGCTGCCGGCACGCTTCAACTACGCGCAGGCCAGCAAGAGCATCCGCAAGCCGATGCGCGAGTGGTGGGCGCTCGGCGTGCGTCGGCCGGAGGGCCGCCCGATGCCGAGTGGCGACGAGATGGCGTATCTCTTGCTGCCCGCCGGGGCCAAGGGCCCGGTCTTCCTGATGACGGACAATTTCAAGGCCATTCTCAGCTACAACCCGGCCGACGCCTATGCGCTCGCCATCGGCCATCTCGCGGACCGCATTCGTGGCGGTGGGCCGTTCGTGCAGCCCTGGCCGGAGGACGCGCGGGCGCTGTCGCGGCTGGAGCGCACCGAACTCCAGCAAAGGCTTGCCTCGCGCGGGCTTTATGTCGGCCCGCATGACGGCGCACTCGGCGAGAAGACGCGCGACGCGGTGCGCGAATATCAGGTCAGCGTCGGCCTGCCGGCGGATGGCCTGCCCTCCGGCGAGGTGCTCGATTCGCTGCGCAACCGCAGCGGCTCGTGAGATCGTGCGCGGCGTCGGGCGGGCGGGGCTTGAAACTGCCGCTATAATGGTCCACCGCTGCGTCACGTTGTTTCCTGCCAAGGGCATGCCATGGCCGCGCGCCGCTTCGATCGGGCTCTGAAGGTGCTGGCCGCCGGCGCGCTGCTTGCCGGCGCGCTGCTGCTGGCGAGCCCGCCGGTGCTGGCGCAGAGCGACTGGTTCCGGCCACCCGGCAATGTCGGGCAGCCGAGCTCGCGACCCTCGCAGCCTCAGCGTCAGCAGCAGGTCCGCCCCCCCGTGCAGCAGCGCCAGCAGGCGCCGAGCCGCGCCCAGCAAAGGCAGGCGGCACCCGCGCCGCGCGAGAGCTGGTCGCCCTTCCAGCCGCTGATCAACCTGTTTGGCGGCGACCGTCCGCGCACGGTGGCGCCGCGCCTGCCGCGCGGGGTCGATCCGGCTCCCGTGGTGCGGGCGCCCGTCGTGGCGCCGCCCGCCGAGCCGCGCGGCACGGTGTTCGAGAATGTCGCCGCCGCCCGCAGCGAGGGCAAGGACGTCTCCCAGGTCGTGCTGGTGCTCGGCGACGAATATGCCGGCCCGCTGGCGCAGGGGCTTGCCGATGCCTTCGCCGCCGACCGCGAGGGCGTGGCGGTGGCGGGCCGCAGCGAAGCCGGTTCCGGCCTCGGTCCGGCCAGCAGCTTCGACTGGCTCTCGACGATCCGCCAGCTCTCGCCCGGCGAGCCGCCCAACGTCATCGTGCTGTTTGCCGGCGCCAACGATCTGGCGCCGATCGACGATCCCGCCGGTCGGGCGGAACTGCTCGACCTGCGCTGGCGCGAGATCTATGGCCGGCGGCTCGACGAGGTGCTCGCCAGCCTGAAGGCGCTGGGCCGCCCGGTGGCGGTCGTCGGCCTGCCGCCGGTGGAGGATGATGACCTCAACGAGCGCCGCACGCAGTACAATGCACTGGTGAAGGACCAGGTCGAGCGGGCCGGGCTGATCTTCGTCGATGCCAGCGACGGCTTCGTCGACGAGAACGGCAAGTTCATGATGTCCGGCCCCGCCGTCGACGGCCAGCGCCGCCGCCTGCGCACCGCCGATGGCATCGGCTTCACCCGCGCGGGTGGGCGCAAGCTCGCCTTCTTCGTCGACCGCGAGCTGGACGACCTGCTGTCCCGACCGGGTGATGCGACGCCGGCTGCGGCGACGCAAAATCCGGCCGACACCCGCCCCTCGATCATCCTGCTCACCGGTGGCGCCGCGCCGGGCGCCCGCGCGCTGGCCGGCGCTCCCGGCGGCACGGCGCCGGCCGCCATGCCGGCGGTCTCCGACGGTCAGCCGGAGCCTTCTCGCGTGCTGGTCAGCGGCGAGGCGCTTCCCGCCGTGGCCGGCCGCACGGATGATTTCCGCTGGCCGGCCGGTCAGCCTGCGGCCACCGCCGAGCCGCTGGTGCCCGCCATGCCGGGCGGCACGGCGCTGCCCTCCGGCCCCGTGCCCGCGCTCGCGGCTCCCGGCACGCCGACCAGCGGTGCCGGCATGGGCACCGCGGCGCCCTGACCGGGTGAGCAAAGAAAAACGGCGCCTTGAGGGGCGCCGTTTTCATGTGCGGGTCAGTTCCCTGCGGGACGCTCAGCGCGGCAGGACGGAGGCGCCCGTCAGGAAGGTGTCGATCGACTGCGCGGCCTGCCGGCCCTCGCGGATCGCCCATACCACCAGCGACTGGCCGCGGCGCATGTCGCCGGCGGCGAACAGCTTCGGCACCGTGGTGGCGTAGTCGGTATCAGGCGCGGCGACATTGCCGCGCCGGTCCAGCGTGAGGCCGTCCTGCTCCAGCATGCCCTGATGCACCGGATGCACGAAGCCGAGCGCGATGAAGACGAGGTCGGCCCTGATCAGGAACTCGGTGCCGGGGATGGGCTGGCGCTTGGCGTCGACGCGGGCGCACTTGACCGCGGTGACGCGGCCCTTCTTGCCCTCGATGCCGAGCGTGGCGGCGGCGAATTCGCGGTCGGCGCCTTCCGCCTGGCTGGTCGAGGTGCGGAACTTGGTCGGCCAGTAGGGCCACACCGCCAGCTTGTCCTCCTTGATCGGGGGAACCGGGCGGATGTCGAGCTGGTGCACGGAGAGCGCGCCCTGACGGAAGGCGGTGCCGACGCAGTCGGAGGCGGTGTCGCCGCCGCCGATCACCACCACATGCTTGCCGGCGGCGAGGATGGGCTCGTCGCGGCCGACATCCTCGTGCCCGACGCGGCGGTTCTGCTGCACCAGGTAGGGCATGGCGTAATGCACGCCTTCCAGCTCCTGGCCGGGCAGCGCCGGATTGCGCGGGGCCTCCGAGCCGCCGCACATCAGCACGGCGTCGTGGCCTTCGAGCAGTTCGTCGAGCGGCACGGTCACGCCGACATGTGCGCCATAGTGGAAGGTGACGCCTTCGCCTTCCATCTGCGCCACGCGGCGGTCGATGTAGTGCTTCTCCATCTTGAAGTCGGGAATGCCGTAGCGCAGCAGACCGCCGGCCTTGGGCTCGCGCTCATAGACATGCACCTCGTGCCCGGCGCGGGCGAGTTGCTGCGCGGCGGCCATGCCGGCCGGGCCGGAGCCGACCACGGCGACCTTCTTGCCGGTCTTGTGCGCGGCCGGCTCGGGCTTGATCCAGCCCGACTTCCATGCCTTGTCGGCGATGGCCTGCTCGACCGTCTTGATGGTGACGGGCACATCCTCGAGGTTCAGCGTGCAGGCTTCCTCGCAGGGCGCGGGACAGATGCGGCCGGTGAATTCGGGGAAGTTGTTGGTGGAGTGGAGGTTGCGCGTCGCCTCCTCCCAGTTCCCGTTATAGACGAGGTCGTTCCAGTCCGGGATCTGGTTGTGGATCGGGCAGCCATTCGGCCCATGGCAGAACGGCACGCCGCAATCCATGCAGCGCGAGGCCTGGTTGGCGACCTCGGCATCCGGCAGCGGCAGGGTGAACTCGCGGAAGTGGCGAATGCGGTCGGAAGCGGGCTGATACTTCGCCTCGCGCCGATCGATCTCGAGAAAGCCCGTAACCTTACCCATTGCGCCCTCTTTCGCGGAGCACCGCCACCTTGGAGCCGTTCCACCCCAGGTGCCAGATACATCAATCATGCCAGTTGGGAAATGACGGCGCGGCACACGGCCGCGCCAACGGCCCCCTCGGGCCGCCCCGCGTCGAACCCCGCGCGGAGGAGGGGGCGGCCTATTCGGCCGCCTGCAACCCGCGCATTTTCTCCATGTCGCGCAAGGCCCGCTGGTACTCGACGGGCATCACCTTGACGAACTTGGAGCGGTACTCGGTCCAGTTGTCGAGAATGGTCTGCGCCCGCTTCGAACCCGTGTAGTGCAGGTGCTTGGCGATGAGCTGATGCAGGCGCTCCTCGTCGTGATGGCCCATATCCGCCATGATGTCGATGCGGCCCTTGAACTCCAGGTCGCCGCCATGGTGGTGCAGGCGCTCCAGGAGGTCTTCCTCCTCCTCGACCGGCTCAAGGTCGACCATGGACAGGTTGCAGCGCTTCTTGAAGCTGCCGTCCTCGTCCAGCACATAGGCCACGCCGCCGGACATGCCGGCCGCGAAGTTGCGACCGGTCTGGCCGATGACGACGACCACGCCGCCGGTCATGTACTCGCAGCCATGGTCGCCCGTACCCTCGACCACCGCGATGGCGCCCGAGTTGCGCACGGCGAAGCGCTCGCCGGCGACGCCGTGGAAGTACACCTCGCCGGAGGTCGCGCCGTACAGCACGGTGTTGCCGACGATGATGGAGTTCTCCGGCACGATGGCGGCATTGTCCGCCGGGCGCACCACGATGCGCCCGCCCGACAAGCCCTTGCCGACATAGTCGTTGGCCTCGCCCACCAGCGTCATCGACACGCCGGTGGCGAGGAAGGCGCCGAAAGCCTGGCCGGCGGTGCCGGTCAGATGGATGTCGATGGTGTCGTCCGGCAGGCCGGCATCGCCATAGCGCTTGGCGACCTCGCCGGAGAGCATCGCACCGACGGAGCGGTTGATGCTCTTGATCGGCGTGTGGATCACCACCTTCTCGCCGCTCTCCAGCGCCGGCATGGCCTGGTGGATCAGCGTGCGGTCCAGCACGTGCTCGATCGGGTGGTTCTGCCGCTCGGTATGGCGGATGGCGACCTCGGGGCCGACCTCGGGCTTGGCGAAGATGCGCGAGAAGTCGAGGCCGTGCGCCTTCCAGTGCTCGATGGCCACGCGCTTGTCGAGCCATTCGGAGCGGCCGATCAGCTCATTGAAGCTGGCGATGCCCATCGACGCCATGATCTCCCGCACTTCCTCGGCGACGAAGAAGAAGTAGTTGATCACATGCTCCGGCGTACCCTTGAAGCGCTTGCGCAGCACCGGGTCCTGCGTGGCGACGCCGACCGGGCAGGTGTTGAGGTGGCACTTGCGCATCATGATGCAGCCCGCCGCGATCAGCGGCGCGGTGGAGAAGGCGAAGTCGTCCGCCCCCAGCAGCGCGCCGATGATGACGTCGCGCCCGGTGCGCAGGCCGCCGTCCACCTGCAGGGCGATGCGCCCGCGCAGATTGTTCAGCACCAGCGTCTGGTGCGCCTCGGCAAGGCCGATCTCCCACGGGCTGCCGGCATGCTTGATTGCGGTGAGCGGGGAGGCGCCGGTGCCACCCTCGAAGCCGGAGATGGTGATGTGGTCAGCGCGCGCCTTGGCGACGCCGGCCGCAACCGTGCCGACGCCGACTTCCGACACCAGCTTCACCGAGATGTCGGCCTCGGGGTTCACGTTCTTCAGGTCGTAGATCAGCTGCGCCAGATCTTCGATCGAGTAGATGTCGTGGTGCGGCGGCGGCGAGATCAGGCCGACACCCGGCGTCGAGTGGCGCACCTTGGCGATCACCGCGTCGACCTTGTGGCCGGGCAGCTGGCCGCCTTCGCCGGGCTTGGCACCCTGCGCCATCTTGATCTGGATCATGTCGGCATTGACGAGGTAGTCCGCCGTCACGCCGAAGCGGCCGGAAGCCACCTGCTTGATCGCCGAGCGCATGCTGTCGCCATTCGGCAGCGGCTTGAAGCGGGTCGCTTCCTCGCCGCCCTCGCCGGTGTTCGACTTGCCGCCGATGCGGTTCATCGCGATGGCGAGCGTGGTGTGCGCCTCGCGCGAGATGGAGCCGAACGACATGGCGCCGGTGACGAAGCGCTTGACGATCTCCACCGCCGGCTCGACCGCATCGAGCGGAATGGCGGTGTGGCCGAGCTCCTCCGCGTGGCGGACGCGGAACAGCGAACGGATGTTGAGCGTCTTGGCGCCGGCCTCGTTCACCAGCTTGGCGAAGTGGCGGTACTTGTCCTGCGCATTGCCGCGCACGGCGTGCTGCAGCACCGCGACCGTCTCCGGATCCCAGGCATGCTCCTCGCCGCGCAGGCGGAAGGCGTAGTCGCCGCCGACATCGAGCGAGGTGCGGTACACCGGCGCGTCGCCGAAGGCGTCGCGGTGGCGCATCGCGGTTTCCTCGGCGATCTCCGCAAGGCCGATGCCGCCGATGGAGGAGGCGGTGCCGAAGAAGTACTTCTCGACGACCTCGGTCGACAGGCCGACCGCGTCGAATATCTGCGCGCCGCAATAGGACTGGTAGGTCGAGATGCCCATCTTCGACATGACCTTGAGCAGGCCCTTGTCGATCGACTTGATGTAGCGCTTGACGATCTCGTACTCGTCGACCTCCTCGGGGATGTCGACGCGCATGTCGATCATGGTCTCGAAGGCGAGATAGGGGTTGATCGCCTCGGCACCATAGCCGGCCAGGCAGGCGAAATGGTGCACCTCGCGCGCCTCGCCCGTCTCCACGACGAGGCCGACGGAGGTGCGCAGGCCCTTGCGGATCAGGTGATGGTGCACGGCCGCGGTGGCCAGCAGCGAGGGGATAGGGATGCGATCCGGCCCGACCAGCCGGTCCGACAGGATGATGATGTTGTAGCCGCCATGCACCGCCGCCTCGGCGCGCTCGCACAGCCGCTCGACGGCATCGCCCATGCCCGCCGCGCCCTTGTCGGAGGGGTAGGTGATGTCGAGCGTGCGAGTGTCGAAGCGCTCCTCCATGAAACCGATGGAGCGGATCTTCTCCAGATCGCCATTGGTCAGGATCGGCTGGCGCACTTCGAGCCGCTTGCGGCGCGAATTGCCTTCGAGGTCGAAGATGTTTGGCCGCGGCCCGATGAACGAGACGAGGCTCATCACCAGCTCTTCGCGGATCGGGTCGATCGGCGGGTTGGTGACCTGCGCGAAGTTCTGCTTGAAATAGGTGAACAGCGGCTTGGAGCGCTTCGACAGCGGCGAGATCGGTGTGTCGGAGCCCATGGAGCCGACCGCTTCCTGCCCGGTGGTCGCCATCGGCGCCATAAGCAGCTTGAGATCTTCCTGGGTGTAGCCGAACGCCTGCTGGCGATCGAGCAGCGACACGTCGGTGCGGACCTCGCGCGCTTCCACGGCGCGCAGGTCTTCGAGCACCAGCTGGGTGCGCTTCAGCCATTCCTTGTAGGGATGCGCCTGGGCGAGCGAGGTCTTTACCTCCTCGTCAGGAACGAGGCGGCCTTCCTCGAGGTCGACCAGCAGCATCTTGCCCGGCTGGAGGCGCCACTTGGTGACGATCTCGTCCTCGGGGAAGGTGAGCACGCCCATTTCCGAGGCGAGCACGATGCGCTCGTCCTTGGTCACGAGATAGCGCGCCGGACGCAGGCCGTTGCGGTCGAGCGTGGCGACGATCTGGCGCCCGTCGGTGGCGACGATGGCCGCCGGCCCGTCCCACGGCTCCATCATGGAGGCGTGGTACTCGTAGAAGGCACGGCGCTCCTCGTCCATCAGCGGGTTGCCGGCCCAGGCTTCGGGCACCAGCATCATCGCCGCGTGCGGCAGCTCGTAGCCGCCCTGCACGAGGAATTCGAGTGCGTTGTCGAAGCAGGCGGTGTCCGACTGGCCTTCATAGGAGATCGGCCACAGCTTGGAGATGTCGTTGCCGAACAGCTCGCTGTCGACGGAGGCCTGGCGGGCCGCCATCCAGTTCACATTGCCGCGCAGCGTGTTGATCTCGCCGTTATGGGCGACCATCCGGTAGGGATGGGCGAGCGACCAGGCCGGGAAAGTGTTGGTCGAGAAGCGCTGGTGCACGAGGGCGACCGCACTCTCGAAATCCTCGTCGTGCAGGTCGGCATAATAGGCGCCGAGCTGGTCGGCGTTGAACATGCCCTTGTAGACGATGGTGCGGCAGGACAGCGACACCACGTAATAGCCGGCGGTACGGGGATCCTTGGCGTCATAGACCGCGTTGGACACCACCTTGCGCAGGATGAACAGGCGGCGCTCGAACGCCTCCTCGTCCACGCTACCCTCGCCGGGAGCGATGAACACCTGGACATGCTTGGGCTCGGTCGGCAGCACGGTGTGGCCGAGCGAGGTGTTGTCGGTCGGCACGTCGCGCCAGCCGAGCAGCACCTGGCCCTCGGCCGCGACCACGCGCTCGAAGGTCTCGCGCACGATCTGCTGGCCCTCGGCTTCCTGCGGCAGGAAGACGTGGCCGACCGCGTACTTGCCGGGCTCGGGCAGGGTGAAGCCAAGCTTGGCGGCTTCCTTGGCGAAGAACTTGTGGGGGATCTGCACCAGCATGCCCGCGCCGTCGCCCGCGCGTGGATCTGCGCCCACCGCGCCGCGATGTTCGAGATTCAGCAGGATGCGCAGGCCGTCCTGCACGATGGCGTGCGACTTGCGGCCCTTGATGTCGGCGATGAAGCCGACGCCGCAGGCATCCTTCTCGTTGCGCGGGTCATACAGACCCTGCGCGCGCGGGAACCCCGGAGTCGCGGGATAAATGGCTTGGTGGGGAATGGCTTTGGCGTCGGCGCGATCCGTCGCGGCCGGACGAACCGTGGCCTCGCCGATCATGCGCGCGGCAACGCCGCCAAATTCCTCACTCATTCCCGTCTCTCCCTTAGGGTCGGTACTGGTCGGCGCGCCGGAGCCTTTCGGCCTCGCGGGGGCGTCCGCCCTCGCGAAGATGCACGCCGCCCACGTGTGACGCTAGCATCGGCCGTGCCATGAAGTCGCGTGAGCGACGTGCCATGAGCGACAGCCTATCTCCATGATAGGACAGCATGGCTTCCCTATCAATCGCGAAGATGCCAGAATTGCCGCCCGCGTACAAGCGCCGCATGGCATGGCTGCCCGGCGATTTTTCATTCTTGTTGCGAAGCGGGTCGTTCCGGCGAAACGAACGGTAAGGCGACGCGCGCTCCGGCGCAATGCTGTTGCCCATGCGTCCCCAGGCTGGAATGGGTGCAAATAAGGCAGGTTGCGCGGGAGCATGCCCGTTGCCTCGTCTCGGCGGTGCCGCATTCCTCGGCTGTAGTGACGCCAAGGAAACTCTTCGCTTGGAGGCTTCGATGCCGATGCGGCGCATGATCGCGCTCACTTCCGCGCTGTCGGCTTCCGCTTTGGGCCTGGCGGTTTCGCCTGCGAGCGCGCAGGTCTATTTCCGGCCCTATGGCGGCGTCTATGTCGAACGCTATTACGAGCCGGGGCCCGGCTATTACGCGCCGCCGCCGGTCTATGGTCCGCCCCCCGTCTACGCGCCCCGCGCGGGCCTGCCGCCGCAGGACGTCGAGCCGATGCTCCGTTCCATGGGCATGCGCGCGGTCGGCCGCCTGCGCGCCGACGGTCCCACCTATGTGGTCGACGCCACCGATGCCGGCGGCGTGCGCCAGCGCGTGCGCATCGACATAAGCAGTGGGCAGATCCTCGCCATGCATCCGATCGGCCCGGCAGTCGGTTCGCCGTCCGGCTCCACGAGCACGGGCCGGCGCTATGCCGCGCCCCCGACAGGAGGCGGACCGGTCTTCGCTGCGCCGATACCGCCGAAGCGTCCGCCGGAACTTGCCGCCGTTCCCGCGCCCGCGCCCATCGTGCCGGACGAGCCCGCCGCCGCGCCGCCGCCCTCGGCGGTGCCGGCCACATCGACGGATGCGCCGAAGCCGGCCGATTCGCCGCAACCGGCCGCTGCGGAAAAGCCCGCCACCGAGAAGCCCGCCGAACCGGCCAGTGCCGAGGCCGCCGCACAGCCCGGTGCCGTGCGCGTCATCCCCGGCGTCGCCGTGCCGCCCGGCACCGCCCCGAATGCGGCAAAGGCGGGCACGGGAACCGGGACAGGTACCGGCACCGGCGATACCTCTTCCGCCGGCACCGCCTCGGTGGTGGTGCGCGAGAACCCGCCGGCCACGTTGGCGCCCTAGCGGCCCGGTCTTCCGGGGCCGAGGCGTCTCAAAACAAAAGCGCCCCGGTCTCCCGGGGCGCCGTCATCATCTACGGTCCGGCTCTGCGCTGGCGCGGGGTCAGGCCGCGGCCTTGGCCTCGGTGGTCTTCGCCTCGATCGCGCGCGGCGCGTTGCCGCCCACCGCGATCGGAATGCTGCGGGGCTTCATCGCCTCGGGAATCTCGCGCACCAGATCGACGTGCAGCAGGCCGTTGGCGAGGCTGGCGCCACGCACTTCCACATGGTCGGCAAGCTGGAAACGACGCTCGAAGGCGCGAGCGGCGATGCCCTGATACAGCACTTCGCCGGATTTGACTGACGTGTCAGCCTTGCGCTCGCCACGGATGACGAGGCCGTTTTCCTTCACCTCGATGTCGAGATCCTGATCGCTGAAGCCGGCTACCGCGACGGTGATGCGATAGGCGTTCTCACCGGTCCGCTCGATATTATAGGGCGGATAGGTGGTGCCGGGATCGACATTGCCGACCTGGTCGAGCAGCGAGAACAGCCGGTCGAAGCCGACGGTCGAACGGTGAAGGGGGGAGAAGTCAAACGTACGCATGGCATATCCTCACGTTAAAGCGACATGCAGGTTGTGGGTCCTCTCGCCTGAGCAGAACCCATTTGCGTACCGCCTCATGGCCGGTACATCTTCGAGATAGGAAGGCCGTGCGTGTTCGCAAGAGGGTTTTTCGCCTCGCGCGGGTTGCTGCATGGCCGCGAAGATGAACGGTGGATGAACGGCCGGCTCGGTTCCTATTCAGTGCCTTCGGCTTATCCACTGCACAGGCGTGGAAATTTCATCTTGCGGTAAAGGGATCCGGCGTGGCTTGCCCGGTTTCGAGAGTGCTGGTTGCCTTTCTCCTGCTCGGCGCCCTTTTGGGAGCGAGCGGGGGCTGGACGGCGCATGCCCAGACCCTCGGCCCGCCGCCCGGCCCCTTTGCGCCCTATGAGGCTCCGCCGGCGGGCGGGGGGGTCGACGACGCCGCGGCCGCGCGGATGCTCGCGGCGCGCGGCTTCACCAATGTCAAAGTGGTGCGCCGGCGCGGACCCACCCTCATCCTTGAGGCCAACGGCCCGCGCGGCGAGCGCGTGCAGGTGGTGGTGGACAGCGCTTCCGGCGCGATCAACGGCATGAAGGTGATCGGCTTCGGCGACAAGCGCTACTGAGGTGCGCCCGCCCGCCGCCTTGTGATGCGGTGGGGCTCCGGTATAAGCCCTCGGAACAGTTCGTACCCCATTCCTCCCGCGCGATGCCCGCCCGATGATCTTGTTCAGTACCAAGGACAATCCTGTGCCCGAGGGGGCGGAATCCGGGAGCATCACCACCGAGGACGGCGTAGCGTTGCGCTTCGCGCGCTGGCGGCCGGAAGGGGCGACGCGCGGCACGGTCTGCGTGTTTCCCGGCCGCACCGAGAAGATCGAGAAATATTTCGAGACGGTGCGCGATCTCTTGCGGCGCGGCTTTGCCGTCGCGGTGCTGGACTGGCGCGGGCAGGGCGGCTCGCAACGCGTGCTGCGCAACCCGATGAAGGGCCACGTCGAGGATTTCGCCGATTACGGGGTCGACCTCGAGGTCTTCATGCGCGAGGCGGTGCTGCCTTCTTGCCCGGCGCCGTTCTTCGCGCTGGCCCACTCCATGGGCGCGGCGGTGCTGCTCGATTCCGCGCGGCTCGGCGAGCGGCTGTTCGACCGCATGCTGCTGGTAGCGCCCATGCTGGAACTGTCGTTGCTGAAGCACGATGTCGCGGCGCGGCGGCTGGCGCGGCTGCTGCGGGGCTGCGGCCTGTCGAAGCTCTATGTGCCGACCGGCAAGATCAAGCCGCTCAATGAGCTGCATTTCGACGGCAACCGGCTGACCTCCGATCCCGTCCGCTTCGCCCGCAATCTCACCATCACGCTGGAGCAGCCGCAGCTCGATGTCGGCCCGCCGACCATCGGCTGGATGGCATCGGCCTTCGATCTGATGGAGCTGTTCGAGGACCCGGCGACCGCGCGCGCCATCCGCCAGCCTTTGCTCATCGTCGCTGCCGGCGCCGACCGCATCGTCTCGACGCCGGCGATCGAGCGCTTCGCCCGGCGGCTGATCGCCGGCTCGCATGTGGTGATCCCCGGGGCGCGGCACGAATTGCTGCAGGAACGCGACCTCTTCCGCGAACCGCTGTTCGCCGCTTTCGACGCCTTCATTCCGGGCAGCCGGGTGTAGGCGCGACCCGCGCCAGGGGCATCAGCCGCCCTGCAGCATCTTCAGCGCCGCTTCGTGCACGCGCCGGTCGCCGGCGGCGACGACGCGCCCGCGGGAGAGGTCGGAGGTCCCCTCCCAGCTGGTGACGATGCCGCCCGCACCCTCGATCACCGGGATCAGCGGCACGATGTCGTATTCGTTCAGGTTGGTCTCGATGACGAGATCGACATGGCCGGCGGCGACCATGCAATAGGCGTAGCAGTCGCCGCCATAGCGGGCGAGGCGCACGCGCTCCTCCACCGTCGAATAGATCGCGCGGTCGGCCTCGCCCATCAGCCGCGGGCTGGTGGTGAGCAGGATCGCTTCCTCCAGCGCGGCGCAGGGGCGGGTGACGAGCTTGCGGTCGCCGGCCGGGCCGCGATAGCGCGCCTGCGCGCCGTCGCCGAAGAAGCGTTCGCCGATGAAAGGCTGGTGCATCATGCCGTAGACCGGCTGGTCGTCGCGGCACAGGCCGATCAGCGTGCCCCACGCCGGCATGCCGGCGATGAAGGACTTGGTGCCGTCGATCGGGTCGAGCACCCACACATAGTCGGCGTCGGGGCTCTCGTCGGCGAATTCCTCGCCGCGCACGCCGTGGCTGGGAAAGTTGTGGCGGATCAGCGTGCGCATCGCCTGTTCGGCGGCGCGGTCGGCGGCGGTGACGGGATCGAAGGCCCGGCCGTGGCTCTTGTCCTCGACGCCGAGCGCCGTGCGGAAGAAGGGCAGGATCGCCTGGCCCGATACGGTGGCGAGTTCATGCACGAAGTTCTCGAAATCCACCGCACCCATGCCCATGCGCTCCACGCTGGTCCGCCGGCGGCCGCCGGCACGGCGCACAGGCTTATCCGCAGCCGCGCGGCTCGGCAATGCGTGCGCCCCGCGCAGGTTCGTGGGGCGTTTCGCGCGCCTGCTGTACGTGCCTTGGCGGGAAGGCGAGCCAGGCGAGAATGCGCTCGGCGGCGGCGGGAGAATGTGCCATGCGTCCCACGCCGCCATTGGCGCTGCTGCGAAGGCGTGTACGCCCTGCGTGATGCGCATGGCTGCTATTCCAGCAAGATCAAGGATTGGGCACGCGGATCGATTGCTATCGGGAAGCGAAGCTGCCATATTATCGCAGTGCGGTGAGGCGATTGGCGTTGCCTTACCGCTGCCCTCCTTGGGCGTTTCCTCCCTAGACTTGGGCCGCTCCGGCAACGTGAGCGGCCCCTTTCTTTTCCAGCAACCATCTGAAATATCAGACTGTTTGCGGCGCAGGCGCCGATCGCCTCGTCGTGTCTATCCGACGGCCAAACCGGCTCCGACCGTCTGAGGCGCGTAGCTCAGGCTTCGCGAGAGCTGGCCATCGAAAAAGGCGCGTTTGTCATCATTCGCGCCCCCGCGGCAGGATTCAGGTTTCGTTTGTTTCGCTTTTGCTCTTGCTCTTTGTGCGGCGCACAGTTATTAATATTGCAGTGCGGCACGGTGATTGGCGTTGCCATGCCGCCGCCCTCCTTGGGCGTTTCCTCCCTAGACTTGGGCTGCTCCGAATGCGTGAGCGGCCCTTTTTCTTTTGTGCGCTACGTCAGCCGACAGTGGCTTCCGGGAGCTGGCGGTGTCCCATGATCGGCCAGGCGCTGCCGGTCGTCCCTCGCATTCCATCGCTCATGCCTAAAGTCGAACCGTGGCGCTCGCGTTCGCGCGGCCGCAGTGCGAGGCATGTCCGGTGCGGATGATGGAGTCGGGGGTTAAAAAGAACGACGCCCGACACGGAGCCTGTGGAAAGCTGGCGCGAAGCCATGCATCCCGGGCATATGTCGAGCGTCCACACGGTGAATGTCGGTACGATGCGGCCTCCGGAGCGACATTTGCGCCACACCGGACGGTTAGTTGTATCTGGTATGCCAGAAAATGAGCGTGCCCGCCTTGATTAATCCGCAATGCGTCGACATCTTCACTCTCGTACGCAGCGATTGGCGTCGCTCCGTATAGCCCTCCTTGGGCGTTTCCTCCCTAGACTTGGGCCGCTCCCGCCTTGCGTGAGCGGCCTCTTTCTTTTGTACCGGATCGAGGTGCATCGCGGTGGCTTGAGCCGCTCTTCGATGTCTTCCTCGCTTGGCGTTACCGGTACCCAAAGAAGGGCGGCTGGTTTTCCGGGTCGATCTTCCCCCACCGCTCCTCGCGGCATCAGCCCCGAATGGTAGAGGGAATGTGTGCCCGGAACCGAGCGTGCAGAATTCGTATAGCTCTCATTCCCAAAATGCAAGGCTCTTATGCGACGTTTCGCATCATGCCATCAAATTTTTGTAATGAAATTCGTAACTGTCTGATAAATAACGTCTATTCGGCGGCCGTGCGCAGGCCGGCCAGCTCCAGCTGGGCAATTTTCGTCAATGCGGACGCCACTTCCAGCAGGTCCCGCTGCACGTTCTCGAACTCCTGAGAGGCGCAATAAGTGGCTTCGTGCATATAAAGTGCGCGACTTATCTCGATCTGGACCGCGTGCATCCCCGAGGCGGGATTGCCGTAATGCTCGGTGATGAAGCCGCCGGCATAGGGTTTGTTGCGCACCACGGAGTAGCCGCGCCGGCGCAGCTCAGCCTCCATGATGTCGGGGATGATCGGCGCGCAGCTGGTGCCGTAGCGGTCGCCGATGACGATATCGACCTTCGAGCGCTCGTCGCGGTGGCACACCGAGGGCATTGAATGGCAGTCGACCAGCACTGCCACGCCGAAATTGCGCTGCATCTGCACCATCAGCTGGCGCAGCGTGCGGTGATAGGGCTTGTACAGCGCCTCGATGCGGGCGATCGCGTCATCCACCGGAATGCGCCGGCCATAGATCTCCTGTGCCTCGCCGACGATGCGGGCGATGGTGCCGAGCCCGCCGGAAACGCGCATGGAGCGCGTATTGGCATAGGCTGGCAGCCGCCCCTCGAACATGCGGGGGTCGAGCTCGTAGGGTTCGCGGTTCACGTCGAGATAGCAGCGCGGAAAATGCGCGCGCATGAAGGTCATGCCGAGCCCGGTCACGTCGCGGAACAGCGCGTCGACCAGCGTGTCCTCGGAGCGGCGCAGCAGCGGCAGGTCCAGCCGCGCCTGCTCGACGAAGGCGCGGGGATAGACGACGCCGCTGTGCGGGGAATTGAACAGGAAGGGCAGGGCGATTCCGGCCGGTTCCACGACCTCGAATGCCGGGTCAATCATGTCCGCAACGACGGCCATCATGCCAATCAGACCAGCCCGCAAAAATCGGGGCGACGCCGCGCCGGCGCCGTCCCCGTGGTCAAACGTCAGGAATTCCTCTGTAACATGAGCATTCCGTGCCGGGAACGCTCAACTCGCGCGTGGCCATGGCTTTGCGAACACGTGCCCGCGAGAGCCGGTGCCGCTGTCCGGCGGCGGAAGGGGCGCGCATCCCGCCTGGGGACGCGCTGCGCCTACGGCTCGTTAATCACGATAGGCCGGAACGGCGAACCTCCGCCGCGATTCACGATGTGCTAAGAGGCGCGGGAGTACCGATGGGGGAACATGTAGCCGGGCGCGGGATTCATCGCCGGTCCGCCCGGCGTGCGAATCAGGGTGCAAGGGATGTTGAAGATCCTGCTCGCCGAGGACGACCACGATATGCGCCGCTTTCTCGTGAAGGCGTTGCAGAATGCGGGTTATGAGGTCGCCTCGTTCGACAATGGCCGCTCGGCTTATGACCGGCTCCGCGAGGAGCCGTTTGAACTGCTGCTCACCGACATCGTGATGCCGGAGATGGACGGGATCGAGCTCGCCCGCAAGGCGACCGAACTCGATCCGGATATCAAGGTGATGTTCATCACCGGCTTCGCCGCCGTCGCGCTCAATGCCGACAATCAGGCGCCGAAGGATGCCAAGGTGCTGTCCAAGCCGTTCCACCTGCGCGATCTCGTCAACGAGGTCGGCAAGATGCTGGCGGCGTGACGGGACTGTGGATGACGCGGCAAGTGACCCCTCAGGGGTGGCTTGCACCGCGGCGGGCTTATGGCTATAGGGAAGCCCCGCTCGCAAGAGACCACGGAATGGGCGCGTAGCTCAGCGGGAGAGCACCTCGTTGACATCGAGGGGGTCACAGGTTCAATCCCTGTCGCGCCCACCATTCCCCCGGCCGCCGATGCGGCCCCGTCATTCTCCTCTTCCCGTACGACCTTGGCCGCGGATCTCCCCGATTGGCGCTTTCCGCAGCGGCGTCCGCACGATGATGCCGTCGGCGCGCCAGCCTGTTACCGCCCTTGAAGATAAGACGAATTTTCCGGAACCGGGCGCGCGCCGCCCGGTTGATTCCGCACGGGGGGCGACATTCCTAATGGAGGTCCCAATGGCTAACCCGAACGATCAGCGCGGCGGTTCCGGCAATTTCTCGCAGGACCACGAGCGCGCCCGCGAGGCCGGCCGCAAGGGCGGCGAGCACAGCCGCCAGCAGAGTCAGACCGGCGGCGACAATCGCCAGCAGGGCGACCAGCATCGCGATCAGAAGGACCATCGCGGCGGCGCCGGCAATTTCGCCGAGGATCGCGAGCGGGCGCGCGACGCCGGCCACAAGGGCGGCCAGCGCTAGAGCACGCGCCGATCAGACTGCAGCGCAATCTGATCGGATAACGCGTTCTCTACTCGTAGATTGGAGACTGATTTACCGATCAGCTTGTCTCAACCTGATCGGATCAGGCTCTAGCTCGCCGGCCACCCGCTATCGCGAAGCCCCCGTGCCGCTGGCGCGGGGGTTTTCGTGCGCGCGCGTCAGGCGGCGACGGGGCGTCGCGGCTTCAGCGCCAGGAACGGGCGCTCGATGAGATAGTAGCTCGCCGCCGCGAAGGCGATGGCCACCGGGATGCCGAGGGGAAACGGCAGCGCGAGCGGGCTTCCGGCGAGGCAGAACATCTGCTGCCACAGATAGAGGCTGAACGAGATCTTGCCGAAGAACCGGAAGGCCGGCGTGCGCAGCAGCGCGGCTATGCGCAGATCGGGCTGCGAACCGACCACGAGAATCAGCGCCGCGATCATCACGGCGTCGATGGTCTTGCCGTAGGTGGCGAACCACATGCCGGCGAGATGAAACCGCAGCAGCGGCGATAGGAGGAGGATGTAGCCGAGGAGCAGGGCGCCGATCGGGATCCGCCGCCCCGCGCGCATGAGGATGTCGGTCAGCTGCGCCCGGAACAGCGCGGCGCCGACGCCGACGGCGATGCCGTCAATGCTGGTATGGAACATCATGCCGAGATAGGGGCGCTGATCGGGGTACAGGAAATACACTAGGATGCGCAGCGCCGGCACCAGCAGGATCAGCAGCAGGATCAGGGTCCTCGACCCCGCCAGTGTCAAAGCGAGGAAAACCGCCGGCCATAGCCAATAGAACTGTTCTTCGAGCGACAGGCTCCAGAAATGCCCGAGGATGACCGTGCCCTGCACCGGCGTGTGGCCTATGCCCAGGACGCCGATATAGTTCCAGACGTGCAGCGAGGCGCCGAGTATCTGCGGCAGCGAGGCGGCGGCGTATCCCGTGGCCACGAGCAGCGCGACGAAGCCGATATAGGTATAGAAGGCGGGAAAGATCCTCAAAGTGCGCCGCACGAAGAAGGCGGAGATGCTGACCGTTCCAGTGTTCTCGCGCTCGTTGATGAGCAGGGACGTGATGAGGAAGCCGCTGAGCACGAAGAAGATCAGCACGCCCAGATTGCCGTCCGACACGAAGAACAGCGGCGCGAGCCAGCCGGAATACCCGCCCGCGAGGGTGCTCGCGGAATGACCGAAGACAACCATGAACACGGCGATCGCGCGCAAACCATCCAGCTCCGGGATGTATTTCATGCTCTGAAAAGCCCCTCGGGTCGCCAGCGTGCGGTGGGTAGGATGATAGTTACATCGACCTGCGGATCAAGGCGCCGCCTCGTCCGTGTCCGCCCGTGGGCGCGCGCATGAAAAAGGGCCGCATACCGGAAACCGGTACGCGGCCCTGCAATATCGGCCGATGCGGCTGGCGCGCGCCGCGCCGGCTACTCCGGCAGGCCGGGCTCGACGAGGATGGCGTTGCTTTCCGCCCACCATTTGAAGGCGTTACCGGCCTCGATCACATCCTCGGTCTCGCGCGCGGCCTGCAGCCGGCGGATCAGGCCCTCATAGTCGCCCTTCGGCAGCGGATGGGTCTCGGCGAAGACCAGCGCCTCGTCCAGCGAGGCGATCTCGGTGAGGCCCGTTCCGTCGCGCAGCCGCAGCGGCGGGATGAGGCAAGGCGGTGTGATCGTGCGTTCCATGGTTGTTCAACGCGCGAGCGCGCGCGTCTGTTCCCGGCACGGTGACGCGCGCCCACCGCCCCGTGATGCAACCAAATCGCGATTTCCTCGTTAATCCGGCAGAACGACTTCAACGGGAGGCAGAAATGTTATCGAAAGCTTTTGCTGTCGCGGCGATTACCGTCGTCATTGCCGCACCGTTCGCTGTGCCCGCCCATGCGACCTCCACCTCGACCCGGCCGCTGCCTGTCATCGGCAGCGAGGAGCAGAAGGATGTGCTCAGCCGCGAGAAGGTGCGTCGCCAGCAGGTGCACCAGAACCGTCAGAATGGCCTGTTCCAGCCGATCCTCGCCCCGCTGTACCAGGGCTACAATTCGCCCGCTCAGCAGGTGAAGCGCGCTTTCAACTGACGCGCGGTCGTCACGCAAGCCGCTCCGAATGGGGAGCGTCCCGCTCAGGTGCAGCCGGAATCGGCTGGGCGGGGCTCGGGCGCTCCCCAGTCGTTTGAGGGCAGGTTGGCGAAAGGCGGCGCGAAATACTGGCGTACCACGGTGAATTTCGTCGGCACGGTGGCGGTCGGGCTGTCGTAGTCCAGTATCCAGAAGAAATTATAGTTGCCGTTCGGCCAGGTCTTGGGTACACCGCCGGGCACGCCCTTGATCTCCCCAAGGTTGAGCAGCTGGCGCAAGGTGACCTTCTCGCCGGCGAATTCCTGTTCCAGCGCCTCGCTGGCGATGTGGAAATGCTCCCAGAACATCACCACGGTGGTGCCGTGCCAGCGCGGATTTTCCAGAAGGTCGCGCGCCACCTTGCGGTTCTGCGTATTCACCAGCGAGTTGAAGTAGCGGTTGTTCCTGATCGGCGTCAGCATCAGCGCGTTGGTGGGGACGTGCATGTCCCACACGGCGGCGGTCGGGCGCGCGGTCTCCAGCGTATGCAAAGTGATGGCGAGGATCGCCGCCGGCTTCTCGCCCTTGAGCAGGCTCATCGGGCTGGTCGGGCTGAGATATTGCGCGGCGAGCGCCCGCGCGCGCTCCTTGCCGAGGCTGCACAGGGAAGGCGGGCCTGCTTTTTCCCCGTGACGGACGATGATGATGCGCTTCGGCGCCGCTTCGCTCCGCGGTGCGGCCGCGAGAAGGCCGATCATCGCCGCCGCGATCGCGATCAGGAAGCCGGTAGGTCGTCGCGTCATCGGTACTCCCCGCGCGGCATTTCGTTGCGATGCGAGCATGGAGAGGGCCATGTCTTCCCGCAAGCATGACGCGCCGGATGCAGAAGAAGCGGCACGCACGGATTGATACGCCGGCCCTGCGCACGATATCACTGGCACCAAGAAATGTTTCCCCGCCGGAGTGATCATGCAGCGCCGTTTCGACCTTCTTGCCTCCGCCCCCCGCTCTCCCGAAGCCGCCACTGCCTCCGCCGCCCTCGGCCAATTGCCGCAGTGGGACCTGACGGATCTCTATCCCGGCATCGATTCGCCCGAGCTCAAGGCGGACCTCGAACGCGCCGCCGCCGAGTGCGCCGAGTTCGAGGAAGCTCACAAGGGCAAGCTCGCCGGTATGCTCGACGCTGCGGATGCGGGCGGGCAGCTGGCGCTTGTCGTCGCGCGCTACGAAAGAATAGAGGATCTGCTCGGCCGGCTCTATTCCTTTGCCGGCCTCGTTTATTCCGGCGATACCACCGATCCGGTGCGCGCCAAATTCTATGGCGACGTTCAGGAGAAGCTGACCGAGGCTTCCACGCACCTGCTGTTCTTCACGCTGGAGCTGAACCGGCTGGACGACGCCAAGGTCGAGGCGGCGCTGGCGACCCCCGCCTTCGGCAAGTACCGGCCGTGGATCGAGGATGTGCGGGCGGAGAAGCCCTATCAGCTCGACGACCGCATCGAGCAGCTGTTCCATGAGAAGGGCGTCACCTCGCGCGGCTCGTGGAACCGGCTGTTCGACGAGACCATTGCCGGGCTGCGCTTCGAGGTCGACGGCGAGAAGCTGCCGCTGGAGCAGACGCTGAACTTCCTCGCCGAGCCGGAGGAGGAGAAGCGCCGCGCTGGGGCGCAGGCGCTGGCCAAGGTGTTCGACGAGAATGTCCGCCTGTTCACCCTCGTCACCAACACGCTGGCCAAGGACAAGGAAATCTCCGACCGCTGGCGCGGCTTCGAGGACATCGCGGATTCCCGCCATCTCGCTAACCGCGTCGAGCGCGAGGTGGTGGACGCGCTGGTCTCCTCCGTCCACGCCGCCTATCCCCGGCTGGCGCACCGCTACTACAAGCTGAAGGCCAAATGGTTCGGCAAGGAGAAGCTGGAATACTGGGACCGCAACGCCCCGCTGCCCAAGGTCGAGACCCGCACCATCGGCTGGGACGAGGCCCGCGATACCGTGCTCGGCGCCTATTCCGCCTTCTCGCCGCGCATGGCGGACATCGCCCGCGACTTCTTCGACAAGAGCTGGATCGATGCCGGCGTGCGGCCGGGCAAGGCGACCGGCGCCTTCGCGCATCCCACCGTGCCCTCGGCGCACCCTTACGTGCTGCTCAACTATCTCGGCAAGCCGCGCGACGTGATGACGCTCGCCCATGAGCTGGGTCACGGCGTGCACCAAGTGCTCGCCGCGCCGAACGGCGCGCTGATGGCGCCGACCCCGCTGACGCTCGCCGAGACGGCCTCAGTGTTCGGCGAGATGCTGACCTTCCAGCGCCTGCTGGCTGCCGCGCCGGACGCCAAGGCGCGCAAGGCGATGCTGGCCTCGAAGGTCGAGGACATGATCAACACGGTGGTGCGGCAGATCGCCTTCTACACCTTCGAGCGCCGCATCCACACCGAGCGCAAGAATGGCGAGCTCACCGCCGAGCGCATCAGCCAGATCTGGCTGGAAGTGCAGGGCGAGAGCCTGGGCGAAGCCATCCATCTCGGCCCCGGCTACGAGAACTACTGGGTCTATATCGGCCACTTCATCCATTCGCCGTTCTACGTCTACGCCTATGCGTTCGGCGACTGCCTGGTGAATTCGCTCTACGCGGTCTACGAGAACGCCGAGGAAGGCTTCGCCGAGCGCTATCTCGCCATGCTGGCGGCGGGCGGCACCAAGCATCATTCGGAGCTGCTCAAGCCGTTCGGCCTCGATGCGCGCGACCCTGCCTTCTGGCAGACCGGGCTCAATCTCATCGAGCGGATGATCGCCGAACTGGAAACGCTGGAAGGCTGAGGCAAGCGCCGTTCCCGGCGCCGCCGCGGCGCCGGGATTTCGGCTAAAGCATTTTCGAGCGAAGTGGAGTCCGGTTCGCGTGAAGAAAATGCGTCAGAACAATAATCTAGAGCGCTTTCGGTGAACCGGAGTTCATCGAAAGCGCTCTAGAGACGGAATTTCAGCCGTACCGAGCCGATCTGGTTGAAATAGCCGGACGGGCTGGCCTGCATGTCGTAGTTCACCCCGAGGGTGAAATCGTCGGTGACGGGGGAGGCGAGGCCGACCCCGCCGGTAAACAGCCAGCGCGAGACATCCGGCCCGGTGGTGATGAAGGGATCGCCTCCGCCACTGAAGCTCGCCGTCACCTCGCTCGCCGTGTCGAGCGTGTTGTAGCCGGCCGCGCCGCGCGCCGTCAGGTCGAGACTGTCGGTGAGCTGGTAACGCAGCGCCAGTTCCGCGCTGATGAACAGCTCCTGGTAGCTCTGCGACTCCACGTCGAGGTCGAGCGGGCCGGCCCCGCTCTCGTCATAGCCGCCCGAATTCACGTTCAGGAAATCCAGTCGCACTCCCGGCGTCAGCGTGAGCGCCTCGCTCATGGCGAAGCTCTTGTGCAGGCCGGCGCTGACGTCGAGCACGAGGCTGTGGTAGCCGCCTTCCGCGACGGCGCCCATGAAGGAAATCGTGCGCGCGGTGGAGGTGTCGACGATCCCGCCATTGATCGAGAAGGTGAGGTTCACGTCCGGCGCCAGCTCATGCGCGCCATAGACGCCCAGCACATAGGATTGCAGGTCGGCGGAGCCCTGGGCGAGGCTCGCCGTGGCGGTGTCGGTGCTGGCCTCGATCGAGGTGGAAGCGAAGGCGAACAGTCCGCCGATGCGGGTGCCGGAGGCGAGCGTGCGGTCCGCGCCGATGGCGAAGCCGCCACCACTCATCGTGTAGCCGGGCACGCCGTCGAGCGCGCTCTGGCGACCGGCGCCGCCCAGCGGCTGCACCCAGACGTTCCGGTCCGGCGCGGCGTCGGCGTCCGTCAGCCGGTTGGCGACGACCTGCCCGAGCATGCGCTGCGTGTTCGCGGTGGCCTGCGCGGCGGCGCCGGAGAGCACCGGCACGGTCTGGCTGAGCGCACCGGACAGCGCGGGGCCGGAGAGGTCGTTCAGCACCCGCGTCACCGGCGCCATGGTGCCGGTCAGCCCCTCCGTGGTGCCGGCCACGCCGTACAGCACCTGCGCCGCGCCGAGCGCGGAGACGGTGCCGGTGGCCAGCGCCGTCTCCTGATAGGGGCGCACGACCTGGACATAGGTGATGTCGCCGGTGAACAGCGCCGTCGAATCATAGGTGCCGAGCAGCATCTGCGCCGTGGAGGCATCGCCCTCGATGCCGCCATAGAGGCTGAGCAGCGTGCCGTCGGTCGAGGTGTTGAACAGGACCCGCCCTTCCGGGGTGATGGAGCCCAGCAAAGTGAAGCTCGTCCCGTCCGGACGCAGGCCCTGTCCCCAGAAATAGCCGCTCTTGTAGCCGGTGATGACGAAGGTGCCGGGCTGGCTGGTGCCGAAGGCGGCGGGGCTGACGATCCGCCACGGCGTGCCTTCGGTCCACGCCCATTGCGGCGACAGGTTGCTCGGCACCACCTGTGCCGTCGGCGGCGTGAAGGTCGCGGGGTCGTAGGGCACCATATAGGCCCAGTGGCTCACCAGCAGGTCGGTGCCGGTGATCATCTGCATTTCCATGGTGGTGATGCCGCCCACCGGCTGCATCACGCCGATGCCGATGGTGGTCGGGCCGCCCGTGGTCGGGGTGAACACCATCGTCACCTGCCCGTCCGGAGTGACGAGGCCCTGCACATTCAGATCGGAGACCGAGGTGATCGGGCCGATGGCGAGCGTGCCCGAGCTGGTGCCGGTGAAGCTGCCATTTACCGATGCGCCGAGCGCCCACAGCGTCTGGTCGCCGATCGGGATCGGGTTGGCAAAGCTGGTGCTCGGCGCCGCATAGGCCAGCATCTGCGGCACGGTCACGTACCAGTGCGTATTGCTGATCACCGGGTCCCAGACCGACTGCGCCCGCGCCGTTCCCACGCCGCAGAACCCGGCGCAACATACTGCCGCGGCCGACGCCAGCAGCGCGCGCCCTCCGCGCGACGTCGGTCGATTGCGCAACATTGAACGACGCTGCCCCCAGCCCCACTGCGGCAATAGGATACAACTAAGGGCGGCGTTTCAATTCCCCGCTGCCGCCATGTCCTCGGTAATATCGCCGGCGCGGTACGAAAGGGGCTATCCCCTCCGGCCATGCCCGCCGGGCAGCCGCACGCCGGGGGCGGGGCGCTCCAGCAGCACCTCGCGGCGAAAGCGCACCAGGCGGGCCGGGCGCCCGCCGGTCTCGCTGGTGGTCTCGCCGGTTTCCTCGACGAGGCGCTGTTGCTCCACCAGCCGGCGGAAATTCTGTTTGTGCAGCCGCACGCCGGAGAGCGCCTCCACCGTGCGCTGCAATTGGAGAAGCGTGAAGCTCGGCGGCATCAGCTCGAATACCACCGGGCGGTATTTGATCTTGCCGCGCAGCCGCGCGATGGCGAGCGCCAGCATGCGGCGATTGTCCTCGCGCATCTCGGCACCCGAGAGGGCAGGGGCCGTCCGGTCGGAGCCGCGCTCGCGCAGCGCCTCGGCGACCAGCCCGGCCTCATAGAGCAGTTCGTAGCGCTCCAGCACGCGCTCGTCGTTCCAGCTGGCCTCGTTCCAGCTGGTGGCGCCGCCGAAGCACAGCGTCACCCGCTCGGCCCGCATCTCCGCCATGCGCGGGTTGGCCGCCGCCGCCGCCCAGGCGCGCAGGCCCGGCTCCAGCGCGTCGAGCACGCCGGGTCGCCCGTCGCGCCAGTCCTCCCAGGGGAAATAGCGGTACCAACTCTGCCAGGCGGCCTGCGTGTCGCCGGCCGGGCGCGCCTCGCGCACCAGGGCGAGATAGGCGAGGGAGAGTGCGCGCGCGCCGTCCTCGCCGCGGTCGCGGTCGCCGAAGGTGTAGAGTTGCTCGACATAGCCAAGCTCCTGCAGCGTCTGCCGCTCGACCCAGGAGCGCAGGCCCACTTCCAGTGTGCGGTGGCCGCGCTCCAGCGGGCCGGAGGGCAGGGCGTCGCGTCCGTCGGCATGGCTGATCGCCAGCACCTTGGGCGCGTCGCCCGTTACCGCGACGATGACCGCCGACAGGCCGATGGCGAGATTGGGCTCGGGCGCACTCGGCTCTGGCGCGATGTGCGCGTCGGAAACGGCGGGGCTCGGGGCGGTCGATGGGGGCATGGGGTTCCGCAGGACGGACGGATTTCGCGTCGCTCTCTTGATAGCATGCTTGCGTGTATGGCGCGGCGGTGGCAATCCGCATCAGTTCCCACAGCGAGGTGACAAGATGAGCAGCGTGGTTCTTCCCGGCGGGACGCGGGTTCCCGCGCTCGGCATCGGCACCTGGATGATGGGCGAGCGCGCCAATGCGCGGAAGGAAGAGACCGAATCGGTCCGCCTCGGCGTCGAGCTCGGCCTCAAACTGGTCGACACTGCCGAGATGTATGGCGAGGGCGCCTGCGAGAGCTTCCTGGGCGAGGCCCTGACGGGGCTGCGCGACAAGGTGTTCCTCGTCTCCAAGGTCTATCCGCACAATGCCAGCCGCGCCGGCGTCATCGCCGCCTGCGAGCGCAGCCTCAAGCGGCTGAAGACCGACCGGCTCGACCTGTATCTGCTGCACTGGCGCGGCGGCGTGCCGCTGGCGGAAACCATCATTGGCTTCGAGCACCTCAAGAGCCAGGGCAAGATCGCCCATTGGGGCGTGTCGAACTTCGACACCGACGACATGAACGAATTGTACGAGACCCCCGGCGGCGAGGGCTGCGCGGTCAATCAGGTGCTCTACAACCTCACCCGCCGCGGGCCGGAATGGGACCTCGTACCGTGGCTGCAGGAGCACGAGATCCCGCTCATGGCCTACAGCCCGATCGAACAGGGCCGCATCAGGACGCGTGGCGCGCTGAGCGAGATCGCCGCCAAGCATGGCGCCACGCCGTTCCAGGTCGCGCTCGCCTGGGCGCTGCGCTTCCCCGGCAATATCGTCATCCCCAAGGCGTCGAATCCTGAGCACATGCGCGAGAATGCCGGTGCTCGCGACGTCAAGCTCGACGCCGAGGACCTCGCCGCGCTCGACAGCGCCTTCCCGCCGCCGAGCCGCAAGCGCGCGCTCGAAATGCTGTGATTTTGTCGGTGCCCGGCGCGCTCAGCCCGTCGGGCAGTCGGCGATCCGGCGCGAGGTGCCGCTGATCAGATAGCCGGCGACCGCCGCCACGACCAGCGCGCCGCCCAGCAGCACGGGCAGGCCGACTTCCTCACCGAAAGCCAGCCACACCCAGAGCGGGCCCAGCACGACGTCGAGCAGCAGCAGGAAGCCGGCCTCGCCGGAGCGGATCGAGCGGCCGCCGACCAGGGTGAGCACATTGGCGAGGCCGGACGTCAGCACCCCCAGCAGGACGCAGGCGAGAAGTCCCTGAGGCGCCGGCAGGCTGAAGGGCACCATGGGCAGGGCGATGAGCGCGCCGGCCAGCGCCGAGAGCAAGCTGATCAGCGTCAGGTCGAGGGAGGGGTGCTTCTTGGTCTGCACGAGCAGCCCGGCCCAGCTCGCCGTCATGATCAGCGCGACCGCGATGCCGCCGAGATCATGCACGGAGATCGCCGCTCCGGCGGTGATGGCGATGCCGGCCGCCGCCAGTGCCGCGGCGGCGCCGAAGCGCCAGTCCATCGGCTCGCCCAGCGCGAAAAAGGCGATGGCGGCGGTGATGAAGGGCAGCGTGGCGTAGACCGTCATCACCGTCGCCACCGATGTGAGGCTCAGCGACCCGATCGTGCCGACATTGCCGATCACCGCCAGCACCACGGCGACGAGGCCAGCCTTCGACAGCGTCCTGCGAAGCGCGGCGGTCTTGTTGCGTGTCGCGATGAGCCAGAAGGGGGCCAGCGCGAGGATGGCGAAGACGCCGCGCCACAGTACGACGGACCAGGCGTCGAGCGCGGCCATCCGCACGAACAGCCCGACGCTGCTCCACAACAGCGTGGCCACGAGCACGATGGCAAGGCCGCCGGCACGGCTAGGCGCCATGGACATGGAAGGTCCCTTCATGTTTCCCTTGAAAATATGCATATACCAGAGTAGACCGGTCGTCTAGTTATGGAAAGCAAATCGCCCACCCGAGAGAAGATCGTTGCGGCCGGCCGTCGGGCCATGCTGGCGCATGGCTATGACGGCACCGGCCTCGGCCCCCTGCTGGCGTCGGTCGCGGTACCCAAGGGCTCCTTCTACCATTTCTTCGCCAGCAAGGAGGAGTTCGCCGGCGCGGTTCTCGCCGCTTATGCGGAGCACTATCGCCAGCTCCGCCAGACGCAGTTCGCTGATGCCGCGCTGAGCCCGATGACGCGGCTGGAGCGGCATCTTGCGCACCTCGAACAGGAGAGCATCTCCGAACAAGGGGTGGCCGGCTGCCTCTATGGCGTGCTGGCGCAGGCCGCACCGGCGCTCGGCGAGGATCTGCGCGCTCAGCTCAAGGCGGTGTTCGCGCTGTGGGAGCAGGATCTGGCTGCGCTCATCGCCGAGGCGCAGCAGGCCGGCGAACTCGATGCCGGTCTCGATCCGGCGGAAGCCGCGGCCTTTGTGATCGACGCCTATGAGGGCGCCGTCATCCGGGCGCGCGCCGGCGATGTCGCCGCCTTTACCCGCTTCCGCACATTCACGCTGGCCGCGCTGCGAAGCCGCTGATCGGCACAGGCGCCAGCATCCTGTTATCGACAAGAGCGTGTGCGGGCTTCAATAAGCAGGGCGGCGATGCGCCCGTCCGCGTCGCCTCTGTCCTCTCGCGCTACGGAACCTTCCTGTGCCGACCCTGCCGTCCATCCTGCTTGAGAACGTCACCCTGCGGCGCGGCGGGCGGGTGGTGCTCGATGCCGTCTCGCTCGACCTGTCCGAGCGCCGCGTCGGCCTCATCGGCACCAACGGCTCGGGCAAGAGTTCGCTGGTGCGCCTTCTCAACGGGCTGCTGAGCGCCGATGCGGGCCGCGTCGTCGTGCATGGGCTCGACGCGCGCGAGCAGGCGGGCGAACTGCCGGGCAAGGTCGGCTTTATCTTCCAGAATCCCGACCACCAGATCATCTTCCCCACCGTCGCCGAGGAAGTCGCCTTCAGCCTGGAGCAGGCCGGCCGGCCGCGCCGGCAGGCGCGCGAGGAGGCCGTGCCCGCGCTCGCCCGCTTCGGCCGCGCGCATTGGGCGGAGCGGCCGGTGCACGCGCTCTCCGAGGGCGAGAAGCAGTATCTGTGCATCATCGCCGTGCTGGTGATGCAGCCCGAGGTGATCGTCTTCGACGAGCCCTTCTCCAATCTCGATCTGCCGACCCGCCGCCGGCTGGAGGCGCTGATCGCCACCCTGCCGCAGCAGGTGGTGATGATCGCCCATGAGCTCGATGCCTTCGCCGGCTACGACCGCGTCGTCTGGCTGCATGAGGGCCGCGTGCGCGGCGACGGCGCACCGGACGAGGTGGTCGGCGCCTACCGCGCCTTTGCGGAGGGGATGGCGTGATCTCGCTCTATCTGGCCGAGCGCACCTGGCTGCACGCGATCCCCGCCGGCTGGAAGCTGCTCGCGCTGGCCTTCATCAGCATCGCCGTCGCGCCGTTCGATTCGCTCCCGCTGATGGCGGGCCTGCTCGCCGCCACGCTTGCGCTCTACGCTTCGCTCGGCCGCGCGGCGATGGCCCAGATCGCCCTGCTGCGCCCGATGTGGCCGCTCTTTGCCATCCTCCTCACGTTCCACGCGTGGAATGGCGACATCGTGCTCGGCGTCGTCGTCATGGCGCGGCTTCTCGCCACGGTCCTGCTCGCCAATGCCGTGACCATGACCACGCGCATGGACGCGATGATGGACGCGATCGAGCCGGTGCTCAGCCCGCTGCGTCTCGTCGGGCTGGCGCCGCGCACCGTGGCGCTCGCCGTGGCGATGATGATCCGCTTCGTGCCGCTTCTGTTCGCGCTGTGGGAATCGCTGAACGAATCCTATCGCGCCCGCACCGGCAGGCGCGGCGGCTGGCGTCTGCTGGCGCCGTTCTGTATCCACACCTTGAGATTGTCCCACAATGCCGCCGAGGCGCTGGCCGCGCGCGGCGGCGCGCCGAGAGGAAACCGCCCATGAAGGATCGCAGTCTCGTGCAGATCGCGCTCTACGCCGCGATCTTCGCCGTGCTCGGCCTGCTGCCGCGGCTGGACCTGCCGATCGCCGGCGGCGTGCCGATCACCGCGCAGAGCATGGGCGCCATGCTGGCCGGGGTGATGCTGGGCGCCTGGCGCGGCGCGCTCGCCATCGTGCTGCTGCTGTTCGTGGTGGCGCTGGGCGCCCCGCTGCTGGCGGGCGGGCGCGGCGGGCTCGGCGTGTTCTTCAGTCCGTCCGTCGGCTTCATCTTCGGCTGGGTGGCGGCGGCCTTCGTCGCCGGCTGGATCATGCAGCTGCTGCGCAAGGCGCCGGTGTTCCCGGCGGCGCTGGTGGCCTCGGTGGTCGGCGGCATCGTGGTGCTCTATGCCTTCGGTATTGTGGGCATGGCGCTGAAGACCCAGCTTTCGTTGGTCGATGCCGCCAAGGCCAGCCTCGTCTTCCTTCCCGGCGACGCGATCAAGGCGGTGCTCACCGCGCTCGTCGCCCAGACGGTGGCGCGCGGCATGCCCGAGGCCCTGCTGTCGCGCGCGCGCTGACGTCGTGGCACGCAGTATCGGCGACCGGCTTGACCTGCTGGCGCGGGAGGAGCCCTCGCACGCCGCGCTGGTGTGCGGCGACGAGGTGCTGAGCCGTTCCGCCTTCGCCGATCAGGTCGCGCATTGGCGCGGCGTCCTTGGCGCGGTGGTGCCGCCGGGCGCGGGCGTCGCGCTCGACATGGGCAATTCACCGGAACTGGTCGCCGCCTTCTTCGCCTGCGCCACCAGCGGGCGGGTAGCGCAGGTCTATGAGCCCTCATGGCCGCCCGCCTACCGCGCGGCCATCGACGCCGCGCTCGCGCCGGCGCTGACGCTGGCGGCCGGCCTGATGCCGCAGCTGCCGCCCGCTCCCGCCATGCCGGTCTCGCCCGACGCGGCCTTCTATGTCGGCTTCACCTCCGGCACGACCGGCATGCCCAAGGGCTACCGGCGCTCGCACGCCTCATGGATCGACAGCTTCGCGGTGAGCGAGCAGGCGTTCGGCCTGTCGGCGGACGACGTCGTGCTGGCGCCGGGCGGGCTTGCCGCCTCGCTGCATCTCTACGGCGTCGTCCATGCGCTGCATATCGGCGCGAGCGCGGTCATGATGCGGCACTTCCTGCCGCTGCGCGCGCTGGAACTCATCGCGCTCCATGGCGTCACCGCGCTCTACGCGACGCCGACGCAATTGCAGATGCTCACCAAGGTCGCGCATGCCGAGGCGATCGTCTGCCCCGGCGTGCGGCGCATCATGATCAGCGGCGCCAAATGGCAGCCG
Organism: Ancylobacter sp. VNQ12; assembly: GCF_049445835.1. Lineage (NCBI taxonomy): Bacteria > Pseudomonadati > Pseudomonadota > Alphaproteobacteria > Hyphomicrobiales > Xanthobacteraceae > Ancylobacter > Ancylobacter sp. VNQ12. The sequence goes on from NZ_JBMSDU010000005.1 coordinate 186,042, forward strand.
GAGACCCGCGCCGCCGTCGCCGCCATCTTCCCGAATGCCGGCATCGCCGAATTCTACGGCGCTTCCGAGACCAGCTTCATCACGCTGGTCGGCCCCGGCGAGGAGGTGCCCCCCGGCTCGGTCGGGCGCGCCGCGCCGGGCGTCGAGCTGCGTATCCGCGACGGCGCGGGGCGCGATCTGCCGCCGGGCGAGACCGGCACGATCTGGGTCGCGAGCTCGATGCTGTTCGAGGCCTATGCGTGCGGCGGCGGTGAGGAGACGCGCCGCGACGGCGCTTTCCTCACCATCGGCGATCATGGCCGGCTCGACGCGACGGGCTATCTCACCCTTGTCGGCCGCGAGCGGCGCATGCTGGTGACCGCCGGCCAGAACGTCTACCCGGAAGAGGTGGAGGCCCTGCTCGCCGCTGCCCCGGGTGTCGACGAGGCCGTGGTGCTGGGCCTGCCGGACGCACTGCGCGGGGTCGAGCTGGTCGCCCTGCTGCGCGGGCCGGGGGCCGGCGACGAGCGGCGGCTGCGGGCGCATTGCCGGCGCTTCCTGCCGGCCTCCAAGCTGCCGCGCCGTTTCCTGGTGATCGACGACTGGCCGCGCACCGCTGGCGGCAAGGCGGACATCCAGGCGCTGCAACACCGCGCGGCGGCCCTCATGGCGGACAAGGCGGCGCCACCCGGCTAGCCTCGTTTGCACCCGCCGCTCCATTGTGCAGGATGGACACTAGAATCATTCTCTCGGACGTCGCGCCAGCGCGGGGGGCAGGAACGAGCGAAGCGGAATGAACGCCATTTCATCACGCCAGCAGGACATTCTCGTGCTGGCGCGCGCGCAGGGGCGCGTGAGCGTCGACGACCTTGCGGGCCGCTTCGAGGTCTCGCCGCAGACCATCCGCAAGGATCTCAACGATCTGTGCGTGCGCCGGCTCATGTCGCGCGTGCATGGCGGCGCCGTGGTCGCCTCGGGCGTGGAGAACCTCGCCTATGAGGCGCGCCGGGCCATGGCGCAGGGCGCCAAGCGCGCCATTGCGGAGGCCGCCGCCAGCATCGTGCCGAACCGCGCCTCGCTGTTCATCAATATCGGCACCACCACCGAGGAGGTCGCCCGCGCGCTCGGCGACCATGAGGATCTCCTGGTCATCACCAACAATCTCAATGTCGCGACGCTGCTCTACCGCCACCCCAAGATCGAACTGATCATGGCCGGCGGCCCGGTGCGGCACGCCGACGGGGCGGTGATCGGCTCGGCGGCGGTCGATTTCGTGCGCCAGTTCCGCGTCGACTATGCCGTCATCGGCGCCTCGGCGATCGAGGAGGACGGCACGCTGCTCGATTTCGACTATCGCGAGGTGCAGGTTGCCCGCGCCATCATCGACAATGCCCGCCAGGTCATCCTCGTCGCCGACCGCTCGAAGCTGGAGCGCTCGGCGCCGGTGCGCATCGGCGCGATGGAGGAGATCGACACCTTCGTCACCGATCTCATCCCGTCTCCCTCGCTGCGCGACGTGTGCGCCCGCCATGCGGTGGAACTGATCGAGGTCGGCACTCGCGACGAGGACGGTTTCTGAACCCACCCGGCCGTCAACCCGACCAAGATACAACGCAGGGGTGGCTGGCCGGGGGCGCGATCTGCAATAGATTTGCCCCCGCGCATGAAGCCGGAGGAACGACGCATGGAACTTCGCCGCCTTGGCAACTCCGACATACTGGTCCCGCCGCTCTGCTTCGGCGGCAATGTCTTCGGCTGGACCGCCGATGAAGCCATGTCCTTCCGCCTGCTCGATGGCCTGTTCGAGGCGGGGTTCAACTTCATCGATACCGCCGACGTCTATTCGCGCTGGGCGGGCGGCCATGAGGGCGGCGAATCCGAGACCATCATCGGCAAGTGGATGAAGGCGCGCGGCAACCGCGACAGGATCGTCCTCGCCACCAAGGTCGGCTCCGACATGGGCCTCGGCCGCGTCTGCCTGAAGCCGGACTACATCCGCACCGCCGCCGAGGCCTCGCTGAAGCGGCTGCAGACCGACCACATCGACCTGTATTTCTCGCACTGGGACGACCCGGAAACCCCGTTCGAGGACGTGCTCGGCGCCTATGAGGAACTGATCAAGGCCGGCAAGGTGCGCCTCATCGGCGCTTCCAACCTTTCCGCCTCGCGCCTTTTCGACGCTTTGGCCGTCTCCGCGCGGGAAAAGCTGCCGCGTTACGAGGTGTTCCAGCCGGAATACAATCTCTGCGAGCGCGAGGTCTATGAAAGCGAGATCGAGCCGATCTGCCAGCGCAACGGGCTCGGCGTCGTGACCTATTTCTCGCTCGCGGCCGGCTTTCTGACCGGCAAGTACCGCAGCGAGGCGGATGCGCAGAAGAGCGTGCGCGGGCGCGAGGTCGTAGGCAAGTACCTGAACGACAGGGGCACGCGCATCCTCGCCGCGCTGGACGAGGTGGCGGCCGCGCGCAAGGCGACGCCGACCCAGGTCGCGCTGGCCTGGATCATGGCGCGCCCCAGCGTCACCGCGCCGATCGCCAGCGCCTCGAAGCTTGAGCAACTGAGCGACCTCATCGCCTCCGCCAGCCTTCATCTGACCGGGGCCGAGGTCGCCCGCCTCGACGCGGCCAGCGCCTGGAAGGAATGATCCGATGACCAAGCTGTCCGCCGCCGAGATCGGCCGCTTCATCGATGCCGGGCGGGGCGTCGCGCCGGCGGATGTCGTCGTCAAGGGCGTCCGCCTGCTCGACGTCATCACCGGCACGATCAGCGAGACCGACATCGCGATTCTCGGTGATCGCATCGTCGGCACCTATGACAGCTATGAGGGCGTCGAGGTCATAGACGGCGCCGGCCTCTATGCCGTACCGGGCTTCATCGACACCCATCTGCATGTCGAATCCTCCCTCGTCACCCCGCTGGAATTCGACCGCTGCGTGCTGCCGCATGGCGTCACTACGGCGATCTGCGACCCGCACGAGATCGCCAATGTGCTGGGCGCGGAGGGCATCGAATACTTCCAGCGCTGTGCCGAACAGACCATCATGGATCTGCGGGTGCAGCTCTCCTCCTGCGTGCCGGCCACCGCCTTCGAGACCTCCGGCGCGGAGCTTTCGGCGGCCGACCTCGTCGCCCTCACCGGCCATCCCTCGGGCATCGGCCTCGCCGAGTTCATGAATTTCCCCGGTGTGCTGTTCAGGGACGAGGGCTGCCTCGCCAAGCTGGAGGCGTTTTCCGGCGGTCATATCGACGGCCACGCGCCGCTGCTCGGGGGACGCGACCTCAACGGCTACATCGCCGCCGGCATCCGCACCGAGCATGAGGCGACCACGCTGCCGGAGGCGCGCGAGAAGCTGATGAAGGGCATGACGGTGCTGATCCGCGAAGGCTCGGTCTCCAAGGACCTGCACGCGCTGATCCCGCTCATCACGCCCGACACCTCCGCCTTCCTCGCCTTCTGCACTGATGACCGCAACCCGCTCGACATCGCCGAGGAAGGCCATCTCGACTACATGATCCGCACCGCGATCGCCCAGGGCGCGCCGCTGCACCATGTCTATCGCGTGGCCAGCTGGTCGGCGGCCAACGCCTTCGGGCTCACCGATCGCGGCCTCATCGCGCCGGGCCGCCGCGCCGACATCGTGCTGCTGGACGATCTGGAGGCGTGCTCGGTCCGCCACGTCATCGCCGCCGGCCGGCTGGTGACGCCGGAACTGTTCGCCACGCGCACCCCCGTCGCGCCGGTCGGGCTTCAGTCGATGAAGGCGGAGAAGGTCGCAGCCTCCGATTTCCGCATCCCCGCCACGACGAGCGCGACGCGGGTGATGGGCGTAGTGCCGGGCCGCATCATCACCGAGGACGTGGCGCTCGACCTGCCGGTGGTCGACGGTGAGAAGCAGGTGGATCTCGACAAGGACGCGGTGAAGGTCTGCGTCGTCGCCCGCCATGGCAAGAACCGCAATATCGGCCGCGGCTTCGTGCATGGCTTCGGCATGAAGCGCGGCGCCATCGCTTCCTCGGTCGGCCATGACAGCCACAATATCTGCGTCGTCGGCGCCGACGAGGCGGACATGGCGGTGGCGGTGAACCGGCTGATCGAGCTGAAGGGCGGCTTCGTGGTTGCCGAGGGTGGCAAGGTGACGGCCGAACTGGCGCTGCCGGTCGCCGGGCTGATGGCCACCGGCACCTTCGAGGAGGTGCACGACGCGCTCATCCCGCTGCGGGCGGCGGCGAAGGCGCTCGGCGTGGTGTTGGCCGAGCCGTTCCTGCAGGTCGCCTTCCTGCCGCTGCCGGTGATCCCGCATCTGAAGATCACCGATTTCGGCATGTTCGACGTCGACCACTTCGCGCTGCTGGAGCCGCAGGGCTCGCCGGGTCGCGCGCACGGGTGAGGGGGCGGTTGCCGGCAGGCTATTCCTCGGCCACCGCGGTCCGGATCAGCGAATCGCGCATGCCCTTGCGCTTGGCCTCGTAGTAATAGCCCTTGGCATAGAGCGTCACCGCCCGCTTCTCGTCGCGTCCGGCCACCCGGTACGCGTTGGCGAGATAGGCCACCGCGTAGGTCAGGTTGGTGTTGGCGTCGAGAAGGTCCTTGGGCGCGCCGCGAAAGCCGAGGCCGCGCGCGGTGTCGACGCGGATCTGCATCAGTCCCCAATAGGGGCCGTTGCGCTGGCCGGGGTCGAACTTGCTCTCGCGCCAGGCGACGCGGCGCACGAGCCAGACCGGCACATCGAAGCGCTCGGCGTGGCGCTGGAGCAGCGCCTCGATATGCGGCGGCGCGCGGTCGGCGGTGGCCCGGGTGGCGACCGGCTCGGGCGCGTCGTCGATGGGCTGCGCGGCATCCTCGGCAGCGGCATTGGCATCCGGCTCGGCCGCGTCGTCGCGCGGCGCCGTCGCGTCGTCCGGCACGACCTCCTGGGCCGCGATCTCCTCGGGCGCCGCCGTCTCCTGCGGAACCACCGGGAAGGGGCCGACGAGCCGCCTGGGCGGCAGCGGCGCCAGCGAGGCCAGGACGATGCGGGGCTGTTCGGCGAGCCGCTTCGGCGGCAGCGGGACGGGTAGAGCGGTCACCGCGGAGGAGGGGGGAGCCGGCGGCGGAACCGCGATCACCCGCTGGAACACCTCGATCTCGGCAACGACCTGCCGACGGGCGGCGAACTTTTCGACAGGCAGCGCGCCCCGCGGCGGGTCGGTCAGCCATCCCGCGTAGGAGGGCGCGAAAAGAGCCAGGGGAGCGTGCGCGACAGGCGCCAGAAGCGCGGCGGGCAGGACCCCGTCGGCGGGCGGCGGAACAAGCTCGGGCGCCGAACCGGCCGTCGTCGCCGCAGGCGAATTGGCCGCCGCCGGCTTGTGCTCAGCCGCAGCCCAGGCCGGCGATGCGCCGGAAATCGGCCCGCAGGCGAGGCCCCCCACCAGCGCGAACCCCGCGACCGCAAGAGGTCTTCCGCCCAACCATCGCTTTGTCGTTCGCCATTCCACGCCGCTGCGTAGCACAATTCGGCAAAGCTCGAAAACCCGCTCTCGCCATTCGCGCTTCCGGCGGGGCGGCTTGGGACCGGAAAGCCGGGCCTCAGGACGGTCCCAGGGTCCGCAGGGCGAGGCGCGGCAGCATGAAGCGAAAGGCGATGCTGCGCGCGCACTGGAAGAACGCCAGCGAGATCCACAGGCCGTGATTGCCGAAGACCGGCTGCAGGATCGCGCAGGCGAGGAAATAGGCGGCGAGCGAGATCAGCATGAGGTTGCGCATCTCGCGGGACCAGGTGGCGCCGATATAGACGCCGTCCATCTGGAAGGCGACGACGCCGACCAACGGCAGCGCCACGGCGTAGGGCAGGAAGAGATGGGCGAGCCGCGCGACTTCCGCCGTGGGAGCCGTGAGCGCGATCACCCAGGGCGCGAGCAGATAGAAACCGATCGACACCAGCGCGGCGAAGACGAAACTCCAGAGCGTCGTCAGCCGGATCACCGTGTCGAAGGCCGGCCGCCAGCGCGCGCCGACCGCGCGGCCGGCCAGCTGCTCCGCCGCCGTGGCGACGCCATCGAGAAAGGCGACGCCAAAGAAATAGAAGCGCAGCAGGATGGTGTTGGCGGCGAGGACGTCGATGCCCAGCGTGCCGCTCTGCCGGGTGAAGAACGAGATGCCGATCAGCAGCGAGAAGGAGCGGATCATCATGTCGGCATTGACGGCGAACAGCCGCCTGAGCGCCGGCAGGTCCGGCAACTGCCACAGCCTGCGGTCGGTACGCAGGGCGATGAGGCCGAGGCCCGCGAGCGTGGTGGCCCCCTCGGCGGCGAGGCTGGCGAGGCCGAGGCCGGCGACGCCCCAGCGCAACTCCAGCACCCACCAGAAGCTGAGCACCAGATTGAGCCCGTTGAGCAGCGTCTGCAGGAGCATCGCCGCGAGCGAGCGGCCGAGGCCGATGACCCAGCCGAAGATGACGAAATTGATCAATGCGAAGGGCGCCGACCAGACGCGCCAGCCGAAATAGGTCGCGGCAGCCTCGGCCACCTCGCCTTGGGCGCCGAGGGCGGCAATGGCGAGCCGGCCGATCGGCACATGCAGGAGGAGGATCAGCACGCCGGCGGCGAGCGCGATGATGAGGCCGCTGAGCAGGGTGCGCTGCTCGGCGAGGCGGTCGCCGGCGCCCAGCGACTGGGCGGTGAAGCCGGCGGTGGCGCCGCGCAGGAAGTTGAAGGAGACGAAGATGACGTCGAAGATGACGGCAGCCAGTGCGACGCCACCCACAAGCGCCTCCTCGCCGAGCTGGCCGATGACGCCGGTCGCCACCAGCCCGACCAGCGGGGTGGAGAGATAGGCCGCCATCATCGGTAGCGCGAGGACAAGCACGTCCCGGTGGCCGACCGTGAAGGGACGGGAGGTGCCGATCGGCGGGAGGGCCATCGCCGCGCCTGCCTCAACCCTTGGGATGCGGCTCACCGAGCGTGTGCATCAGCCGATTGGCCCAGCCGAAGATCGCCACCGAATGGATGAGGTCGAGTATTTCGAGGTCGGACAGGCCCTTCTCCCGCAGGTGGTAGAGATGGTAGCCGCCGACATCGCCGGGATTAGAGGTGAGGTCGACGGCGAAGTCGAACAGTGCCTGCTCATGGTCCGGCAGGTCGGCCCTGGTCTCGCGGGCGTAGATCTCCGCGACCACTTCGGGCTTCTTGTCCAGCTGGATATAGCGCGCGGCATGCACGGCCGCGCAGAACACGCAGCGATTGACCACCGACGCGCCGAGCGCGCCGAGTTCGCGGCCGGCGCGCGACAGGCCGCCTTCGCTGTACATGATGTCGTTGAACAGCGGCGTGCGCTCGGCCAGCATTTCCGGCTCGTGGGCAAGCACCAGCACATAGGGCGAGACGCCCTTGTTGGACGGCGTCATCTTCAGCGCGTCGAGCTGCCGGGGGCTGGCGGCGGCAAGCTCGACCGGGGTGACATAGGGATGCCAGTCGAGCGGCTCGGTGGTGAAGGCATGGACAGGCTCGGACATGTTCAGTGATCCCGCAGCATGGCGAGGCCGGCGACGACCAGCACCTGATAGTTCACGAAGGCGATCAGCCCGGCGAGGGTGACGATGTCGGTGTCGTCGAGGCCGACGGCCTTCAGTGCCTCGATGTCGGCGCGGGTGGCGTTTTTCGGGGCGAGCGTCACCAGGTCGACATGGCGCAGCACCGCCGCGAGCCGGCCGGGCTCGGCCGGCCGGAAGGCGGGGTCGGCGATCTGCGTCTCAAGCTCGCTCGGGCTCTCCGCGAGAAGGAGGGCGCGGTAGTGGGCGGCGAGCTCGTCGCTTTTCCACGCCGCCGCGATGCGGGCGGCGAGCGCGGCACGCATCGCATAGGGGAAGTTGCGCGGCTCCTGCGGGCGGAGTGCGGCGGTGTAGCTGGTCTGCGTCAGCCGCTTCAGCGTCGCGCGTTCATCGCGCAGGGCGGGGATCGGCGAGGAGGGATCGAGCTTCAGAACGCTTTCGATCACGTCGGGTGTGGACATGGCGGTCAGTCCTCAGAGAGTGCTTCGTCAAGGAAGGACAGCCGGTCCTGGCCCCAATAGAGCACGTCCTTGTAGATCCAGGTCGGGGTGCCGAACACGCCGCGCTGCCTCGCCTCTTCATGGCTGTCGAGCCAGGCCTGCATGATCTCCGGCGCCTCCTCCATCTCGCCGAGCTTTTCGCCGTCGAGGCCAAGGGCGTTGGCGACCTCGATGCGCACCTCCGGCTGGGTGACATCCTTCTCCTCGCTCCACAGCGCGCGCAGCAAAGCGTGGCTGAGTTCGAGCGCCGGCAGGCCCAGCCGGTCGGCGGCGATCACCATGCGGGCGGCGCGCTGACTTTCGAGGGCAAGGTTGGCGTTGCTGGCGACCTCGGTGCAGCGGTGGCAGCGGCCGACGTGATCCTCCTCACCATGCCGGGCAACGGCCATCGCGCGGCGATGGACGCGGTGGCGCCGCATATTCGACCCGACCAACCGGTGATCGTCAGTTCGCACAGTTCCTTCGGCGCGCTCTATCTGTCGCGGGCGCTTGCTTTGCGCGGCGTGTCGGTGCCGATCAGCGTGTGGGGCACGACGCTGCTCACCGCGCGCGTGCAGGGTCCCACCTCGGTGCGGGTGAACACGGTGCGGCAGAAGATCGACGTCGCGACCCTCCCGGCGGGTGCGATCGAGGAGGGCCACGCGCTGTGCACGGCGCTGTTCGGCGACCGCTTCGTGCGCCGCGACGGGCTGCTCGCCATCGCACTCTCCAATCTCAACCCCCAGAACCATCTCGGCATCGCGCTGCTCAACCTCACGCGCATGGAGAAGGGTGAGACCTGGGGGCAGGGCGAGCATGTGACGCCGGCGGTGGGGCGGGTGATCGAGGCGCTGGACGCTGAGCGTCTCGCCATTGCCGATCGCTTCGGGCTGAAGGTGCGCACGGTGCGCGAGCACTTCTCGCTCTCCTTCCACGTGCCGATGGCAAGCGTGTCGGAGATGAACCAGCAGATGCATGCGGAGGGGCGCGGTGGCTTCGGTCCCGCCGCCTTTGACAGCCGCTACATCTTCGAGGACGTCCCGTTCGGCCTGGTGCCGACCGCGCTGCTTGGCCGGATGAGCGGCCACCCGGCGCTGCTGCACGAGGCCGGGATCGCCCTGCTCTCCGCCGCTGCCGGGCGCGATCTCGCGAGCGAGAACGACATCCTTCCGTCCCTCGAATTGGAGCGGCAGGGGATGGATGCGTTGATGGCGCTGTGTCGGACGGGGTACGCGCATCCGGCGTGAACGGACAGGCCCTCCGGCTGCGGAACGCGCCCGGAGTCCGGTTGGCCCGCAGATGCCGCGGGCCAACCGACGTCCGTTCGTCGGTCACTTTGACGACAGGTCGGCTCCGAACCATTTCACGCTGAGCTTCGACAGCGTGCCGTCGGCGCGCGCGGATTCGATGGCCTGGTTGAATTTCTCCGCCAGTTCGGGATTGTTCTTGCGCAGGCCAATCCCTACCCCCGGCCCGAACAGGCCACCGGAGATCCCGGGTCCGAACAAGGTCGCGCTTCCCGCGTCCTTGGAATCCAGAAACACCTTCCAGACCGAGTAATCCGCCAGGCCGCCATCTATCCTCCCCGCCACGAGGTCGAGGTTCAGATTGTCCTGCGTGTCGTAGCTCCGGACATCCACGGCGTTGCCGAAATATTGGCGCATGAACGCTTCTGCATTGGTGGAGCGCTGCACGCCGATCGTCCGGCCCTGCAGCTTCGCCCTCAGCTCGGCAAGTGTCGCCTGGTTTGCCGCACTGTCATCTCCAAGATCAATCCTGGCATCGGCATCGCTCGCCGGCAGATCGAGCGACTTGCTCATGACGAAATAGTTCGACGTGACAGCGTAGGGCTGGGAGAAGGCGATGACCTGCCTGCGCCTCTCGGTGATCGACATGCCGGCCATGATGGCGGCGTACTTGCCGACGTTGAGGCCGGGGATGAGGCCGTCCCAATCCTGGGTGACGAACTCGCAGCTGAGCTTCGCGCGTTCGCAGAGCGCCATCCCGACATCAATATCGAATCCGATGAGCTTTCCCCCGCTGTCGATGGCATTCCATGGAGGAAACGCCCCTTCCGTGGCGATCTTCACCTTCGCCTCATCCGCGAAGGCAGGTCCGGTCACGGCAAGAAGTATTGGCAATAATATTCCGAAGACACGCATTTTATTCCGCCTTTTCGTTTTCTGGAAGGATTAGACGTAGACGCGCGGAATGTGGTCACGCAGATCTGCGTGAAGTCCCACAATGTCGGTTCCCCACTGCGCGGCGAGATCTTCGAGGGTGATCACCTCGCCGCCCTGTCGGCCGAGCAGCAGGGCCCGATCGCCGAAGCGCGCTTCTGGCACATGCGTCAGGTCGACCCGAAGATGTTCGAGATGAGCGGGGGGGAGGATGGGAGCCCGGCGATTCCGCACGAGAACTTCGGCATTGGGTGGCACCCTGCGGGGGTAGCCGTCGCCCCAGCCCATGCCGAGCACCCCGATGGTCATTCCGGATCTGAAGCCGGGAAGCTCGGGAACGGGTTCGAGCGATGCATCGATATGCTTGATGGCCACAAGGCTGGTCGATATCGCCGTGAGCGCCGGCCGGAGCGAGACCTGTCGGACGGGGCTGTCCGTTTCCGGCATGCCGATGAACAGGGCGCCCGGATCGACGGCATCGAAATCCATCTCGGGATAGCGCAGCACGCCTTCCGTGCTCGACAGCATGACGATCGGCGGAAGCGTGCCCGCTGCCTCGGCATCGCGGACGATCCTCCTGAGCCGGGCGAACTGCGTGAGAGCGTCAGAGGGAGGCGAGCCCGGCAACTCGCTCAGATGCGCGTAGAGGCCCTGCACCTCTACCCGTGCCGAGGCCCGCGCGCTGGCGAGCAGCCCTCCGATTTCCCCGGGAGTGGCGCCGGCGCGAAAGAAACCGAGGTCGCATTTCACGAATATGCACAGGCCCGGCAAGGCGGCGCGCCAGAGCTCCAACTCCGCGAGGCTGGAGACGGTGATGGTGAGATCCAGGGCCTCGATGACCGGTGCCGATCCGGGCAGGGGGCCGGGGTAGAGCAGGATCGGCCGGACGACGCCCCTCTCGCGGATGGCGATCGCGTCGGGCAGCGAGGCGACGGCGAAACCATAGGCACCTTCCGCCGCCAGCGCCTCGGCCACGTGACCGGCGCCGCAGCCATACGCATTGCGCTTCAGGCAGGCGAATATCTTCACCCCGGCCGGCAACTGGGCGCGCAGCTGCCTGTAATTGTGCCGTATCGCCTGAAGGTCGATTTCGTACCAGGTGTCGCGGGCGGGCCTTGCGGCCTGCAAGGCCGAAGGGGGCGCAGCAGAGGGCGCGCCACGATGCTCGGTCGGCGAAACGCCTTTGAGCACGTCGAGCGGCCCGACGCGTTCCCTTGGATTGCGAAGACGCAACGCTTCCGCGATGTCCGCGCGAGCTTCGATCTCGACCATGAATCCCTCGACCCTTTGGTGCCGAGGGTGTCCCGTCGCGATGAGGCTACGCTTGCAGCGGATTGATGCGCTTGCAGCGGATTATCGAGAAATTCAGTCGTCCGCCTTGATCGGCCATGACGTCCGATAGCTGCCCGGCGTCATTCCGAATGCCTTGCGAAACGCATTGGAGAGATGACTGGAGCTGGAGAAGCCGCAGGCAAGGGCGATTTCCGTCAGCGATTTTGCGGTGTGCCGAAGATCTTCCCTGGCGCGTTCGAGCCGCCGCTGGTGAACGAAGGCGTGCGGCGGCATGCCCGTCGTCTGCTTGAACGCACGGCAGAGATGAGGAACGCTGACACCGGCAAGCTCGGCGAGAAACGACAGCGATATCTCCGACGCGAGCTCGGCGTCGATCCTCTCGATGAGGCGGTTCATGACCGCTGGAGAAAGCCCGCCTCTGATCGGGCGCGGCATGTAGTTCATCCGCCGGAACAGCTGCGCGACGATGGTCGCGGCGTAGCTTTCGGCCAGAAGAGAGCCGTACGGGGTCTTCTCGCCGATTTCCGCCCCGATCCCGCGCGCCGCCTGCATGATGATGGGGTCGCAGAAACCGAGATCGGGCGAGAGATGAGGCCTGGGATGGGGGGACATTCCCCGGCCCAGCCTGTCCACGAACTGGCTGGAGATCGCTATGGAAAGATAGGCTGCCGTCGACGCGCCTTCCTCCCAACCCGACCAATGGCAGCCGGCGGGAACGAAAAGCACGGCTCCCGGCCTGCGTCTCATGAAGCCGGCGCGTCGACCATCAAGGAAATACTCGCCGCGCTCGGCGTTGCCCTGGAGATTGAGGAGGATGAGATGGCTCTCAGTCGCGAGTGCGGTCTCCTCTTTCTCCAGGCCGGTGCGTTTCACGAGATCGGCGCGGACGTCCGCCCACGACCTCTGCTCGCGGATGACCGTCCGGCAATTGCCCTTCTTGAACATGTGGCTCGGGGTCGGGAGGCTCATGAGGCGGTCCGGAGGTGGGAAATCGTCATGATCGGCGATCGACGCCCGCCGATCGCCCTGAATCTGGTCGCGGAACGGGATCCGTGGCGTTCCGCCGGAATCCGTCGGGCCGGCGTTGGGAGAGCCCTTGCACTATGCCCGCAAGCCATCCCGGCCTGCAAGCTGGTGGCGGGTTCGACGTCCTTCTCCTGGAGGGCAGCCGCCTCCGGACGTGGCGCCGCTTCGCCCTTGCCGCGGGAACTGACCAATCCGAAGGCAGTCCGTGGCGATCATTTGTTCTTGCAACTGGTATACCGGTCAACCAGACTGTGCGTATGAAGATGCCCTTCGAATTCGAGCGCGAACGCGCCTATCACCGCCTTGTCGACCTGATCTTCGGGCAGGCGCTGGAGGCCGGCGCGCCGCTGTCCGAGCGCAAGCTGGCCGAGCAGCTCGGCATGGGCCGCATGCCGGTGCGCGAGGCGCTGCACCAGCTCGAGCAGGAAGGCGTGGTCGAGGTGAAGCCGGCGCGCGGCACCTTCGTGCGGCGCATCTCGGCCGGCGATCTCGCGGAGATCTATCGCGTCCGTGACGTGCTGGAGGGGCTCGCCGCCGAGCTGGCCGCCACCCATGGCCCGACACCCGCGCTTGCCGCCTGCGGAACCCGCATGCGCAGCATGGCGCAGGACCCCTCTGCCTTCACCGCCGTCGAGATCGACGATGCCGGCACCGAATTCCACGAACTGCTGATGCTGGCGAGCGCCAATGCGGCGTTGATGGAGACGGTTCGCCTGCTGCGGCTGCGCTTCCGGCTGGCCTTCCATCTGCCGCGCTATTTCTCGCACGAGAACCTCTACTCGACGCTCGCCGACCACATCGAGATTCTCGATGCCATCGAGCAGCGCGCCCCGCGCGTCGCCAGGAAGCTGATGCGCGCGCACCTCAAGCGCGGCCTCGACATGCGGCTCAAGCTCGAAGCCGCCTCGGCCGCCAATCGGCGTTCAACGCAGAAAAACGACGCCGCCAAAGGCGTCACCAGAGGTTTGGAGAACACGGAATGAAGAAGCATCTTGCGACCGGGCTCGTCGCGCTCGGAGCCCTTGCCGCCGTGTGCGGCACCGCTGCGGCCACCACGCTAGAGACGGTGAAGAAAAACGGCGTCGTCACCTGCGCGGTCAATGGCAGCCGGCCCGGCTTCTCCGCGGTGGACAGCAAGGGCGAGTGGAACGGCATCGATGTCGATACCTGCCGGGCACTGGCCGCCGCCATCTTCGGCGACGCCACCAAGGTCAAGTATCTCAAGACCAACAACCAGACGCGCCTGACCGCGCTGCAGACCGGCGAAGTCGACGTCACCGTCGCCAACACCACCTGGACCCGTGCCCGCGACACCGATCTCGGCGTCGATTTCGTCGCGCCCACCTTCTATGACGGCCAGGGCCTGATGGTGCCGAAGGCGCTCGGCGTCAAAAGCGCCAAGGACCTCGACGGCGCCAGCGTGTGCGTGCGCCCCGGCTCGACCTCCGAGCGCGTGGTCGCCGACATCCAGACCAAGTTCAAGATCACGCTGAAGCTCGTCGTCATCGACGACCAGAAGGAGATCAACACCGCCTTCTTCGGCGGGCGTTGCGATGTCGCGGTGCAGTCTTCCTCGGGCCTGTCTTCCACCCGTGCGGCGGTGGCGCCGAACCCCGACGACTACGTCATCCTGCCGGAGCTGTTCGGCAAGGATCCGATGGGCCCGGTGGTTCGCCAGGATGACGCGCAGTGGCGCGACATCGTCCAGTGGACGGTGTTCACCCTGTTCCAGGCGGAAGAGAGCGGCATCACCTCGAAGAACGTCGACGAGATGAAGGCCACCAGCACCGATCCGATCGTGCGCCGTCTGCTCGGCGTCGAGGATGCCGGCAGCAAGGGGCTCGGGCTCGATCCGGCCTGGGCCTACAACGTCGTCAAGCAGGTCGGCAATTACGGCGAGGTGTTCGAGCGCAATGTCGGCAAGGGCTCACCCCTGAAGCTGGAGCGCGCGCTCAACGCCCAGTACACCGACGGCGGCCTCATCTACGCCCCGCCGCTCTGAGCCTTGTGACCGCCGCGAGCCGCATGCGATGAGCCATATTTCTCCCCTGAGGGTGGCGCCCGCCGTGCCACCCTGGCGAAACCCGCGCGTGCGGGCCATCGTCTGGCAGACGCTGCTCGTCCTCGTGCTGCTCGCGCTGGCCGTCTGGCTGGTGACCAATGCCCGCCGGGCACTCGCCGAACGCGGCATGACGTCCGGTCTCGGCTTCCTGCTCGATCCCGCGCAGTTCGCGCTCGGCGAGGCGTTCTTCGTCTTCACGCCGGGCTCGACCTATCTCGCCGCGCTGGCGGTGGGCGTCGGCAATACGGTGATGCTCTCGCTGGTCAGCGTCATCACCGCCACCGTCATCGGCGTCGCTCTCGGCTTCGCCCGGCTGTCGCGCAACGCCTTGGTCGCCGGCCTTGCAAAGGCGTATGTCGAAGCCTTCCGCAACACCCCGCAGCTCGTGCAGATCGTGTTCTGGTACAGCTTCTTCACGCTGCTGCCGGGCCCGCGCCAGTCCTTGTCGTGCTTCGGCCTCGTCTTCGCGTCCAATCGCGGCCTGACCGTCCCGGCGCCCGAGGCGGGTGTAGTGTTTCTCGTCGTGCTCGGCATGCTGGCGCTGGGCGCCGTGCTGGCGCTGCTCTTCGCGCGTCTGGCCGACCGCCATCGCCGCCGCACCGGGCGGCCGTGGAAACTCGTCCGCGCCATCGAATGCGCCGTGTTCCTGCTGCCGGCGCTGGCGACGTGGCTTGCATCGGGCGCCCCGTTCGGCTGGAGCGTGCCGGAACTGCGCGGCTTCAACTATGTCGGCGGCGCCACGCTCGCCCCCGAATTCCTCGCCATCTATTTCGGCCTCTCCTTCTACATCGCCGCCTTCATCGCCGAGATCGTGCGCGGCGGGCTGGTCAGCGTCGATGCCGGGCAGATCGAGGCCGCCAACGCCATCGGGCTGAGCCGCGCCGACCTCTATCGCAAGGTGATGGTGCCGCAGGCGCTGCGGGTCATCATCCCGCCGCTGGCGGCGCAATATGTCAGCCTGGTGAAGAACTCCTCGCTCGGCGTGGCGGTCGGCTATCCCGATCTGTTCAGCATCTCCAATACGGCGCTCACCTATAGCGGGCGCACCATCGAGGTGCTCAGCATCATGGCGGTGATCTATCTCGTGCTGTGCCTGGCCATCGGCGCGGCGGCGAATGTCGTCAACCGCCTCGTGCAGATACCGGAGCGCTGAGATGAGCACCGCGCCGCGCTCCTTCGCGCTTCCGGCCTCCTCCCCGCCGCGCCTGCCGCCAGCGGATGCGCGGGGCCTGCGTGCCTTCCTGCGCACCCATCTGTTCCAGTCGCCGCTCGCCGGCCTGTTCACCTTCCTGCTCGGGGCGGTGGTCATCACGGCGCTGTGGCACATTCTGCGCTGGAGCGTGGTCGACGCGGTCTGGTACGCGCCGGACAATGGCGCCGCCTGCCGCACCGCGACGGGCGCCTGCTGGGCGGTCATCGCCGAGAAGTACCGGGTCATCCTGTTCGGCGCCTACCCCTATGACGAGCAATGGCGCGGCGGCCTCATCATCGCGATCTGGCTGGCCTGGGGCGCGGTCTCCGCCACCCGCCTGCTCGGCGTCGGCACGAGGCTGGCCGGCTGGGCGGCGGTGTTCGTCGCGACCATCCTGCTGCTGCGCGGCGGCATTCTCGGGCTCGCGCCCGTGGGCACCGACCATTGGGGCGGGCTGCCGCTCACGTTCATCATCTTCGGCGGCACCATCGCCGGCGGTCTGCCGCTCGCCATTATGCTCGCCATCGGACGACGCTCGGAACTCAAGGTGCTGCGCCTGCTGTGCGTCGCCACCATCGAGGGCGTGCGCGGCATTCCGCTGCTGGCGCTGCTGTTCTTCGCCGCGCTCATCCTCCCGCTGTTCCTGCCGCCGCAGCTCACCGTCGACAAGCTGATCCGCGCCGAGATCGGCATGATCGTCTTCTTCGCCGCCTATGCGGCGGAAGTGGTGCGCGGCGGCCTGCAGGCGATGCCGGAAGGCCAGGACGAGGCGGCCAAGGCGCTCGGCCTCGGCTACTGGCTGCGCATGCGCAAGATCATCCTGCCGCAGGCTCTCGCCATCGTGGTGCCGGCGCTGTTCAACGACATCATCCGGGCCTTCAAGAACACCACCTTCTTCAGCATTCTCGGCCTGTTCGACGTGCTCGGCGCCACCAAGGCGGCGCTGCAGGATCCGAACTGGGTGCGCTACGGCACCGAGGGCTATCTGTTCGTCTTCCTGCTCTATTTCATCATCTGCTCCGCCATGTCGCTCTATGGCGGTTCCATCGAGCGCGACAACCGGCGCCGCGTGCGGAGGGCGACATGACCGTCGCCCGTGAACTGGTTGTCGAGATGTCCGGCCTCAATAAATGGTACGGCGAGCACCATGCGCTGCGCGACGTGTCGCTCGGGCTGGCCGCCGGCGAGAAGATCGTACTGTGCGGCCCCTCGGGTTCCGGCAAGTCGACGCTGATCCGCTGCATCAACGGACTGGAGGCGTTCCACGAGGGCGACCTCCGGGTGTGCGGCATCCGGCTCGACGGTACGCAGGACAGCCTGAACGCGGTGCGCCGCAAGGCCGGCATGGTGTTCCAGAATTTCAACCTGTTCCCGCATCTGACCGTGCTGGAGAACCTGACGCTTGGCGCGGTCTATGCTCGCTTTGAGCCGGAGCACCGCGCCATCGAGCGCGCCCACGGCCTGCTCGCGCGGGTGCAACTCACCTCGCAGACGCTGAAATTCCCCGCCCAGCTCTCCGGTGGCCAGCGCCAGCGCGTGGCGATTGCCCGCGCGCTGATGCTGGAGCCGGAAGTGATGCTGTTCGACGAACCGACCTCGGCGCTCGACCCGGAGATGGTCCATGAGGTGCTCGACGTCATGGAGGAGCTGGCGCTCAGCGGCCAGTCCATGATCGTGGTCACCCACGAGATGGGCTTTGCCCGCACGGTCGCCGACCTCGTGGTCTTCATGGACCAGGGCGAGATCGTCGAGGCCGCGCCGCCGGAACGTTTCTTCGAAAGCCCGACCACTGCCCGCGCCAGGGCCTTCATCGGGCAGATTTCCCACGCCACGTAGGACGCCATGAACAAGAACACGGCCACGCCGATCGACACGGCCCCGCTTCCCGTCCCTCGTCTTGCCGACGGCACGCCGGATTGGGCGCGGCTGCGCCGGGAATTCCCCGCGACGGAGCTGACCACATATCTCGATATCGCCCGCAAGGCGCTGCTGCCGCGCTGCGCCGCGCAGGCTGCGGCCGACTGGTTCGCCGACATCGACTCGCGCGCCACCGGCCGCCGCGCCTTCTCGATGAACGAGGTGGAGATCACCCGTGCCGTCGTCGGCGAGACCTTCGGCGCGGCGCCGCAGACGCTGGCGCTGGTGAAGAACACCTCGGAAGCCATCAACATCGTTGCGCAGGGATTCGACTGGCGGGAGGGCGACAACGTCGTCATCTCCGAGGCCGAGCACGAGAACAACACCTTCCCGTGGCGCCCGCTGACACGGCGCGGCGTCGAGGTGCGCGTCGTTCCCGGCGGGGCTGATGGCCGCGTCACCACCGACGCGCTGCGCGCCGCGATCGACGCGCGCACCCGCATCCTCTCCGTCGCCTGGGTGAGCTACGGTCTCGGCGAGCGCGCGGATGTCGACGCGCTGGCGCAGATCTGCCGCGACAAGGGCGTGCTGTTCGTGATCGACGGCATCCAGGCCATCGGCGTGCTCGACCGCCGCATCGACGCTCTCGGCGCCGATGTCGTCGCCTCCGGCGGCCACAAGGCGCAGATGAGCGTCACCGGCGCCGGGCTGATGCATGTCGCGCCCGAGGCGCTGGAGCGCTTCCGCCCGTCTTTCGCGGCGAAATACTCCTTCGCCACCCTCGACCGCACCGAAACCGAGCCGGCCTTCGCGCCCGACGCGCATCGCTTCGAGTACGGCAATCCGAACTTCATCGGCCTCGCGGTGCAGCGCCGCTCGGCGCAGTTCATCGCCGGGATCGGGCTCAATGCCATCGAGGCCCGCATCCACCACCTCACCGATCTGCTGATGGAACTCGCCGACAGGCAGGGGCTCAAGGTGCGCACCCCACGCCCCTGGGGTGAGCGCGCCGGCATCGTCAGTTTCGATCTGGACGGCGTCAGCTCCGACGGGATGGAGGCCGCGCTGGAGGCGGAGGACATCCGCGTCGCCAGCAAGGACGGCCATCTGCGCGCCGCCGCGCATTTCTACAACAACGAGGACGACGTGCACCGCTTCATGGACCGGCTGCAACATCACCTGCGGGGAGCCAAGGCGTGACCCGTCCCATCGAGATCGATCTGGTTTCCGACACCGCGACCAAGCCCTCGCCCGCCATGCTGGCGGCGATGGTGAATGCCCGCGTCGGCGACGAGCAGCGCGACGAAGACCCCACGGTGCTGGAGCTCAACGCGCGCGTCGCCGATCTGCTCGGCATGGAATCCGCGCTGTTCCTGCCGTCCGGCACCATGTGCAACCAGATCGCCTTTCTGGTGCATTGCCGGCCCGGCGACGAGATCATCACCGCCGCCAACGCGCATGTGTTCGGCTCGGAAGGGGCGGGGGCGTCGGCGCTGGCCGGCGCGCAGTTCCGCCCCTTGCCGACCGCGAACGGCGTGTTCCAGGCAAGCGAGGTCGAAGCCGCGATCCGCATGCCGCGCCATCGCTCGCCGCGCAGCCGGCTGGTCAGCGTCGAGCAGACCGCCAATCGCGGCGGCGGCAGCGTCTGGCCGATAGCGACGCTGGACGAGGTCGCCGCCGTGACCCATGCCCATGGCCTCGCCATGCACATGGACGGCGCGCGGCTCCCCAATGCGGCGATCGCCTCCGGCACGCCGATGTCCGCGCACACCGGAGGGCTGGACAGCGTCTGGATCGACCTCTCCAAGGGCCTGGGCTGCCCGGTCGGTGCCGTGCTGGCGGGCTCCGGGGGCTTCATGGAGGAGGCGCTGTTCTGGAAGCACCGCCTGGGCGGGGCGATGCGGCAGGCGGGCTTCATCGCCGCCGCCGGGCTCTACGCGCTGGAGCACAATTATCAGCGCCTCGCGGAGGACCATGAGAATGCGCGGCTCTTCGCGGGAATGGTCCATGGCGCCGGCGGCGTCGAGGTGTTTCCCGCCGAGGTGGCGACCAACATCGTCTTCCTCGACCTGTCGCATTGTGCGCTCGACACCTCGATCGCCGCCGCGCGGTTGCGCGAGCAGGGAATCCGCTTCGGCGTCGAGAGCGCTACGCGCATGCGCGTCGTCACCCATCTCGACGTGAGCGCCGGACAGGTGCGCCGGGCGGCGGAGGCATTCATCCGCATCGTCGAAACGCGCTGACGCCGCCGGCCGGAGCGTGGACGGTCGACGGCTCTGCGGCGGCCTAACGTTCCGTCGTCGCGTGAATGTGCGGGTGCGAATGGGTGTGGCTGTGCGCGTGGGTGTGGAGCGCGGCGGGGAACAGCCTGCCGTCCTCGATCACCATCGCCCGCGTCGCCAGCTCGGCGATGAAGCCATCGTCATGTGAGACCAGCAGCATCGCACCGGGGAAGGCGCGCAGCGCCGCGCGCAGGCGGCGCCCGTTCTCGGTGTCGACCCCGTTGGTCGGCTCGTCGAGCAGCAGCACGTCCGGCTTCATCGCCAGCAGGCCGGCAAGGCAGACGAGGCGCTTCTCGCCGCCGGAGAGCCGGTGACTGATGCGCGGGGCGAGCGCACCGATGCCCAGCATCGCCAAAACCTCCTCGGCGCGGCGGAAGGCTTCCGCCTGCGTGCAGCCGAGATTGAGCGGGCCGAACGCCACGTCCTCGATCACGGTCGGGCAGAACAGCTGGTCGTCGCTGTCCTGGAACAGAAAGCCGATGCGTGGGCGCAGCGCGCGGAACTCGCGCTCGCCGCCACACGGCGTGCCGAACAGGCGCACCTGTCCCTCGCTGGCGCGTTCCAGCCCGACCAGGGTGCGCAGCAGGGTCGTCTTGCCCGCCCCGTTGGGACCGACAATCGCCAGCCGCTCGCCGCCACCGAGCGCAAGGTTCACCCGGTGCAGCACGGTCACGCCGTCACGGGCGACCGTGACATCCTCAAGGGCGACAAGCGCGCTCATAGCCGGTCCACCAGCAGAACGACGAGGCCGAAGCCGAGCGCCGCGGTGAGGCCCGCCCAGTCGCGCATGGCGGGCAAAGGCTGCGCAAGGCGCGGAAAGCGGCCGTCATAGCCCCGGCAGCGCATGGCCTCCTCCACGCGCTGCGCGCGGTCGAGCGCGCGCACCAGCAGCATGCCGAGCAGATTGCCATAGCTGCGCCAGGTGTGGCGGTTCGAGCGCGGACGGAAGGCGCGCAGGCGCATCGCCTCGTGCAGGCGCCGGGCCTCGTCGCGGATCAGCGACACATAGCGCGCCGTGAGCACGAAAAGCCGGACCAGCGGCTCCGGCACATAAAGGCCCCGCAGGGCGCCGCCCAGCTGCGCCGGCTCGATGGCGCCGAGCAACGCGGTCAGGATCAGCACCGAGGCCGAGACCTTGCAGGCGATCAGCGCCGCGCGCGCGACACCCTCGACGCTGGCCGTGAGTGGGCCGAGCGTGAACAGCGGCTGCCCGGCCATGGTGAAGGGAAGCGTCAGGAACAACAGCAGCAGGAAGCCCTCGACATGCAGCAGGCGGTGCCACAGTCGCCCCTGCGGCCGGCTCCACGCGACGGACAGGCCGACCGCCGCGAGGGCGCCGGCTGCGACCGGCAGCGACCTCACCTGCGACAGGCAGGCGATCGCGACGAAGGCGGCGACGATCCGCAGACGCAGGTCCGGCGGCGCCGTCATCTGCGCCGTCCTCTCGCCCACAGGCCCATGCCGGCAAGGCCAAGGATGAGGAACACGCCGGAGGTGATGTCGGTGAACCGCAGGCGCGATTCCATCCGGTCGATCTGTTCCATCAGCGGTTCGACCTGCCGCTGCACCGCTGCCTCGACCAGGGCGGCGAGCGGCGCGTCGGTCGCGGCTGGGGCGGCCGGCGTCTCGATGGCGGCCGACGCCGTGGCCGTCACCACGCCTCCGAAGCGCGCGGCGGGCAGGGTCGCGGAGGCGATATGCCCCTCGCGCGTGTCGACGGTGACGGTGATGTCCGAAGTCGGCGGCGGGGAGACGGGGAAGGCAAAGCGGCCCTCGCCATCGGTCGTCCCTTCCGCGATCCGGCTGCCGGCGGCGTCCTTGGCAACCCAAGGGGTCTGTTCGGCCCGCCCGCCGCCGATGAAGAAGGCGTAGCCCTTCGCCTCCATGCCCTCCACCGTCGCGAAGACCTTCAATCTGTGCGCCTGCGCCGGCCCCGCAAGGGCCAGAGCCAGCAGGAGGGGAAGCAGCAGCCGGATCATGGGGCGACGGGCCTCAGCGCATCGGGTTGCACGCGGGCGAGGAAGGCGACGATGGCGGCGGTTACGAAGGCTTCGCCCAGCGCCAGCGGCAGATAGGTGGCGATCACCACGCTCGCCACCGGGGTGTAGTCGGTCGAGGACAGCCAGAGCGACAGGGCGACGAGCCCTCCCGTTCCCAGCACCGCCAGCGCCCCGACCAGCGCGCTCGCCGCCATGCGCACCGAGGGTCGGGTCGTGCTGCGGATCACCGGCCCCAGCGCCATGCCGAACAGCACGCCGGGCAGGGCGATGTTCACCGTGTTGACCCCGAGCGTGGTCAGGCCGCCGAAGCCGAACAGCAGCGCTTGCAACAGCAGCGCGACCAGCACGGCGAGGAAGGTGGCGGGCCCGAGCATGATCCCCATCAGCCCCGCCAGCAGCAGGTGTACGCTGGATGGCCCGACCGGCACCGCGATCAGCGAGCCGGCGAACAACGCCGCCGCCAGTATGGCGGTGCGCGGGATCATCCGGTCGTCGAGCCGGCGCAGCTCCAGCGCGACGCCTCCCGCCGCGACGATGCCGCCGGCGATGAGCACGGGAGCGGAGAGGATGCCGTCGGGGATATGCGCCATGCGGGCTATTTACCGCCCATGTCGGTGGCCTTCACCCAGATCAGCGCGCCATCCTCGACCGGCACCTGCTTGCCCTCGGGCGAGGTCATCGGTTTGTCGCCTTCCAGCAGCGCGGCGAAGCCCCACCAGCCGGCGCGCGGCATGGCATAGGTGAAGGTGCCGTTGGCGTCGGCCTTGAGGACCTGCGTCACGAAGGCGTCGTTCGGCGGCTTCACCGTGCCGTCATTGACGAACTCGACCTCCACTTCGGCGAAGGGTGCCGGCTTGCCGTCCTTCAGCACGACGCCGGAGAAGACGTTGCCGGTCCACAATCCGGTCGGCCGGGTGAGGGGCTGGATTTCCACCGGCAGGCCGACCAGATCGTCCCAACCTTCGCCCGAGGCATAGCCGTCGACGATCACCTTGGCGTAGTGGACGATGTATTTGCCCTCGGAAGGTTCCCAATAAGGCTGCGGCTCGACATAAAAGATCGCCGCGCCGGGCTCCTTCAGGTCGTAGGCGAAGGACCAGGCGGCCTTGCCGTCGACCGGGGTCTCGGTGAGCCGGTCCATCAGCTCGGTCGTCTTGCCGCCGACGCGTACGCCGACCCTCGCCGGCTTCTTCATCGCCATCACCGGCCCGCCTTCCATGGGATGGGTGAAGACGAGGTCGACCGTCACCTTGCCGCCCTCCGGCAGCACGTCGGCGGAGGGGATGATCTCCTGAAAATGCGCCAAAGCCGGCGCCGCCAGAACGATCCCCGCCAGGGCGGCGAAGGCGACACGACCGGCATGGGGGATCACGGGCATGCGGAACTCTTGTGTATGAATTAGTATTACAAAAATCATACTCAGAGACGAGGTCAGCCGGCAAGGGGCGGGATGCGTCGAATCCGAGAATTTCTTGAAGAAATCAACGTGATAACCTAGCTTCCAGTGCCACTGGCGGGGAGTTTCCATGCAGCGGATCACGATTGCCATCGACGACGATCTGGCGGCGGAACTCGATGCCCACATCGAGGCGAGCGGGGCGACGAGCCGCTCGGAAGCCATTCGCGATCTGGTGCGGCGCGGCCTGTCCACGCGGCCGGGCGGACCGGCGCTGGCCTCCTGTTTCGGCGTCGTCAGCTGCGCCATCGACCAGTCGGTGCGCAACCTCGCCGCGCGCGTGCCGCAGGGCCGGCTCGACCGGCACGACCAGACCGTCGCCGCCCTTTCCGTCCCCCTCGACCACTCGACATCGATCGATGTGACGGTGATGCGCGGCCGGGTCGGCGACATCAGCGCCTATGCGGAAGCGCTGTTTCTCGAACGCGGCGTGATGCACGGCGCGCTCAGCCTCATCCCGGTCGCCGAGGATAGCTCGCACCATGTGCACAACCAGGGCGCGCCGCACGAACACACGCATCTGCGGGTGAAAAGCGGGTTCTAGCGAGCCCCGCTGAGGCGCATCAGCAGATGCGCGGCAGCTGGTCGCCGACCAGCATGTCGACGATGCGCTCCCCGCCGAAGCGGGTCTCCATCACCACCCGTCCCGGCCGCGTTTCGACCACCCGGCCGATGGCCTGCGCCTCGCGGCCCAGCGGGTGCGCGCGCAGGGCGGCGAGCGCCGCCTCGGCCTGCTCCGGCGGGACGATGGCGACGAGCTTGCCCTCATTGGCGAGATAGAGCGGATCGAGCCCGAGGATCTCGCAGAAGCCGACGACCTCCGGTCGCACCGGCAGGTCCAGTTCGCGCAGCCGCACGCCGACGCCGCTCGCCTCCGCCAGTTCGTTGAGCACGGACGCCACGCCCCCGCGCGTGGCGTCGCGCAGGCTGCGGGTGCCTGGCGCGGCGTCGAGCAGTGCGCCGACGAGGCCGTGCAAGGGTGCGCAGTCGCTCTCAATGGCGCTTTCCAGCGCAAGGTCGCCGCGCGCGTCGAGAATGGCCGCGCCATGGTCGCCGAGGAGGCCGTTCACCAGCACGACATCGCCGGGCCGAGCCCGGCCGATGCCGATGTCCGCGCCGGCGCGCACCACGCCGATGCCGGTCGTGGTGATGAAGAGCTTGTCGCAGGCGCCACGCGCCACGACCTTGGTGTCGCCGGTGACGATCGGCACGCCGGCCGCCCGCGCGGTCGCCGCCATGGAGCCCGCCACGCGCCGCAGCGTCTCGACCGGCAATCCCTCCTCGACGATGATGGCGCAGGAGAGCGCCACCGGGCGGGCGCCGCCGACGGCGATATCGTTGATCGTGCCGCACACCGCCAGCTTGCCGATGTCGCCGCCGGGAAAGAACAGCGGGTCGACGACGAAACTGTCGGTGGTGAAGGCGAGCCGGTCGCCGACCGCCGCCAGCGCCGCCAGATCGAAGCGGGCCTGGTCCTCCAGCGGTGCATCGGAACCGGCGAAGGCGGCGATGAAGACCTCCTCGATCAGGTCGCGCATCGCGCTGCCGCCGCCGCCATGCGCAAGCGTGACGGTGGCGGGAAGCGCGCGGCGCGGCGGGCGCAGATGCGGGTTCATGCGGCACCTTCGAGGTGGGACTGGCGTATGCCGCCATATTGGTAATAGGCGGCGCAGGAGCCTTCGGAGGACACCATCAGCGCGCCGAGCGGGGTTTCCGGCGTGCAGGCGGTGCCGAACATCGGGCATCCCCAGGGCTTGAGCTTGCCGGTCAGCACCTCGCCGCAGCGGCAGGCTGCGGGATCGGCGACCTGAATCTCCGGCATGGCGAAGCGCCGCTCCGCGTCGAAGCGCGCATAGGGTTCGCGCAGGCGGACGCCGGAATGCGCGATGGAGCCG
Source organism: Ancylobacter sp. VNQ12 (assembly GCF_049445835.1). Classification (NCBI taxonomy): domain Bacteria; kingdom Pseudomonadati; phylum Pseudomonadota; class Alphaproteobacteria; order Hyphomicrobiales; family Xanthobacteraceae; genus Ancylobacter; species Ancylobacter sp. VNQ12. Next base: position 211,269 of record NZ_JBMSDU010000005.1, read on the forward strand.
AGCCCGCGCCATTCGAAGGTCTCGCGCGGCTCATAGACCTCGGCGACCGCCGCCATCGCCGCCGGGTTGCCCGCATCCGGCACCACGCGCGCATACTGGTTCTCGATCGTCGCCACGCCGCTGTCGAGCTGGCGCAGCACCATGAGCAGCGATTGCAGCAGGTCGATCGGCTCGAAGCCGGAGACCACCATGGGCTTGCCGAACTCCTCGGCGATGAAGCGGTAGGGCTCGGTGCCGATCACCATCGACACATGGCCCGGCCCGATGAAGCCGTCTATGCCGAGATCCTGCGTCTCCAGCAGCGCCCGCAAGGTCGGGATGATGGTGATGTGGTTGCAGAAGATCGAGAAATTCCCCACGCCCTCACGGGCAGCGCGCTGTATGGTGAGCGCGGTCGAGGGCATGGTGGTCTCGAAGCCGAGGCCGAAGAACACCACCTCGCGGTCGGGGTTGCGGCACGCCAGCGCCAGCGCGTCGAGCGGGGAATAGACCGTGCGCACATCCGCCCCCTCGGCCTTGGCGGTGAGCAGGCTCTTGCGCGAGCCCGGCACGCGGATGGCGTCGCCGAAGGTGGCGAAGATCACCTCCGGCCGCTCGGCAATGGCGACGCAGTCGTCGACGCGCCCCATCGGCAGGACGCAGACCGGGCAGCCGGGGCCGTGCACGAACTCGATGATGTCCGGCAGCAGCCCTTCGAGCCCGTAGCGGAAAATGGCGTGCGTGTGCCCGCCGCAGACCTCCATGACCGCGAAGGGGCGGTCGCGCCCGCGCTCCATGCGGGCGGCGATGGTCTCGATCTCGCGGATCAGGAGGCGGGCGAGGGCGGGATCGCGGAATTCGTCGACGTAACGCATGGCGTGCCTCTCCCCTTCAGGACGCGGCCGGGATGACGGACGACGGCAAGTCGACGCTGCCGCTGCGGATGGCCTCGATCTCGGCCTCCGCCTCGCCGATCTCGGCGAGCACCTTCAGTGTTGCCGCCGCCTCTTCCTCGTCGATCAGGCTCATGGCGAAGCCGACATGCACCACCACCCACGCGCCGACGAGATCGGCGAGCGGGCGGCCGGGCGTGGCGACGCAGACGACATCGACGGCCCGGCGCACGCCGGAGACGTCGACCGTGGCCAGCATCGCGTCCTCGTCGACGATGGCGACGATGCGGCCGGGAATGCCGAGGCACATGGTTTCCTCCTCAATGGCTGCGCGCGAACGCATCGTCACGGGCGATGCCGTAGCGTTCGAGCTTGGCCCGCAGGCCGACACGGGACAGGCCGAGTTCTTCCGCCGCGCGGCTCTTGTTCCAGCGGCAGCGCACCAGCGTTTCCATCAGGATCAGCGCCTCCATCCGCTCGACCCGGTCCTTCAGCGGGCCGGTGTCGCGGATCGCCGTCTCGAACGGCATGGCCTTGGCGGAGGCGGCCGCCGCGCCGTGCACGACATGCGGCGACAGGAGGTCGGCGCCGAGATGCTCGCCGCCGGCGAGCACCAGCATGCGCGTCACTTCGTTCTGCAATTCGCGCACATTGCCGGGCCAGTCATAGGCCTCGATGCAGCCCAGCGCCTCGGCGGTGAAGCCCTTCACCCGCTTGCCATGGGTGGCGCAGAGATGGTCGAGCAGCCGCTGCGTCAGCGCGCGCAGGTCGCCGCGCCGCTCGCGCAGCGGCGGCAGGGTCAGTGTGAGCGCGGCGAGGCGATAATAGAGGTCCTCGCGGAAACGCCCCGTCTTCACCTCGGCGGCGAGGTCGCGGTGCGTGGCGGCGAGCACCCGCACATTGACCCGCTTCACATCGTTCGAGCCGACCGGGCGGATTTCTCCTTCCTGGAGGAAGCGCAGCAGCTTGACCTGGAAGGCGGGGGAGACGTCGCCGATCTCGTCGAGCAGCACCGTGCCGCCATCCGCCTGGTCGAGCAGGCCGATGCGGTTGGTGTGCGCGCCGGTGAAGGAGCCCTTCTTGTGGCCGAACAGTTCCGATTCCAGCAATTCGTCCGGGATCGCCCCGCAGTTCACCGCGAAGAACGGCCGCTCCGAGCGCAGGCTGGAATAGTGGATGGCGCGCGACAGCAGTTCCTTGCCGGTGCCGGTCTCGCCGAGAATGAGCACCGGAATGTCGAAAGCGGCCACCTGTGCCGCCGAGCGGCAGACCTCGTTGAGCGGGCTGTCGGGCGCGCGCACCAGCGCGTCGAAATGGAAATTCGCCAGCACCTTCTCGTGCCGCTCGACCACGCGGGCCTGCGCCGCCGGCGCCGCCAGCTTCAGTTCGAGCGACAGGCGGTCATAGTCGCGCTGGAGCTGGTAGAGCCGTGTCGCCCCCTGCGCCGCCAGCATGAGCTGGTCGGGGTGCCACGGCTTGGTGATGAACTGGTGGATGCCGGCTTCGTTGATCGCGCCGATCATGTCGGAGGGGTCGGTGTAGCCGGTGACGATGATGCGCACGATGTCCGGCCAGCGCCCCCGCACCTCGGTGAGCAGGTCGACGCCGGAGCGCTCGACCATGCGCTGGTCGCAGAAGATCGCCTGGATCCACTCGTTTTCGAGGATCGTCAGCGCCTCGGCCGCGCCCAATGCGGTGTGCACGTCGAAATCCTCGCCGAGCACGCGGGCGATCACCTCGACCGAACGCGGCTCGTCGTCGACGACGAGGATGGCGGCGCGCGTCGCGGTCACGGTGTCGCCTCCGCGCGCTCGGCCCAGACCTGCCCGGCGCTGGCGCGCAGGGCCTGCGCCCGCTTCTCCGCTTCCGCCGCCAGCGTGCCGAGGAGATGGCGCCGTTCCTCGACGAGCCAGTCGAGCCAGGCCGCGAGGCCGGGTACGCCACGGCTCGAACAGTGCAGGATCGAGGCTGTCGGGTTGACCCGGGCGATGTTGCGCTCGATCGCCGCCATGTCGACGTCGAGATGCGGCAGCAGGTCGACCTTGGTGAGCAGCACGAGATCGGCGGTCTCGAAGATGTTGGGGTATTTGAGCGGCTTGTCCTCGCCTTCCGTCACCGACAGCAAGGTCACCCGCCGCGTCTCGCCGAGGTCGAAGGCGGCCGGACAGACGAGGTTGCCGACATTCTCGACGAACAGCAGCCCGCCTGGCGGCAGCGGCAGCTGGTCGAGCGCATGGCCGACCATGTGGGCGTCGAGGTGGCAGCCCTTGCCGGTGTTGATCTGCACCGCCGGCGTGCCGGTGGCGCGGATCCGCTCGGCGTCGTTCTGGGTCTGCTGGTCGCCCTCGATCACCGCCGCCGGAACGCCCTTGCCGAGCGCCTTCAGCGTTTCCACCAGCAGCGTCGTCTTGCCGGCGCCGGGACCGGCCAGCAGGTTGATGGCGAAGACGCCGTCGCCACCGAGGCGGGCGCGGTTGCGCGCGGCATAGGCGTCGTTCTTGGCGAGGATGCGGTCTTCCAGCTCCACCAAGCGCTGCTCGCTGGCCTCCTGCGCAGCATGCGCGTGGTCATGCGGGTGACGGTGCGCGTGCCCGTGCTCTTCGTGGGCATGCCCGTGGGAGTGGCCGTGATGATCATGGTCATCATGATCATGATCGTGGGAATGGTGGTGATGGCCGTTGCCATTGGCGCGCGGGGCGCCATGGGCATCGGAGATCGAGACCTCGTCGGGTCCGCAGCCGCACGTGACGCACATCACACCACCTCCAGATCCTTGATGCGCAAATCCGTTCCACCGTTCGGGCGCAGCCGCCCGCCGCCGCAATGCGGGCAGGGGGCGAGGCGGTCCGGCAAGGAAACCGTGGTCGAACAGTCGAAGCACCAGGCCGTGCCGGGTTCCTCCAGCACGACGAGGTCCGCGTTCTCGGCGAGCGAGCCGCGCATCACCACGTCGAAGCCGAAGCGCAGCGCCTCGACCTCGACGCCGGCGAACTGCCCGACGCTGAGCCGCACCCGCGTCACCCGCGCGAAACCATGGTCGCGGGCGGCGTCGCGCAGGGAATCGAGCAAGCTCTCGCAGATCGCCATCTCATGCATGCGCGCGCTCCTCCCGCCGGCCGACATGAAGGCGCACCGGCACGCAGGGATTGACGGCGGCAACCGCGATCCGCGCCAGAAGCGGCGTATCGTCATTGGCCGGCAAGGCGGCGAGCATACGCGCCAGCAGGCCGTCAGGTGCAAGATTCCACGCGCTGGGCGCGAGCACCCGGTAATCGGTGACGATGCCGCCCGCCACGCTCGCGCGATGGGCCAGCAGGCCGCGTGCCGCGCAGGCGAGGCCGATGCCCGGCGGGGGATTCCCGCGCGGAGCCGGCTGGGGATCTCCGGCGAGGCCGGCGAGAAGGTCGAGCAGGCGCGCCAGCAGCCGTACGAACAGGCTCATTCCCTCGCGGGGCAGAAGGGCACGAATGAGCGGCGCCGAGCGGCAGTCGTCCGCCGCCGTCGTCTCGCGCGCGTCATGGGGGAACTCGTCCTCCAGCGCCGCGACGAGGTCCGCCATATCCGGCCGGCCGAGTTCCACCCGGCCGCAATCGGGAGACGCCGCCTCCCGCAGCCGGCGCATCAGCCGTGCGGTCGGGCTCGCCCCGCGCCCGAGCCACTTCTCCAGCTCGGCGGGGGTTGCCTGCGCCAGCTCGTCGCCGGCGACATCGTCACCCAGTACATGGCGCCGCAGGGCGAGGCGATCCGCTGCCCCGCCCGCGAACCGCCGTAGCGCCGCCCGGTCCGGCTCGCCGCCGAACAGCGCCGGCCAGTCGGCGAACACCGCGACGGCGTGGTCGCGCAGGCGCTCGTCCCGGCCGTCCCGCGAGGGCTCCGGCAGGCCGAGCGCGGCGGCGGCCGCCACCGCATGCGCCCCGCCGCACAGATTATAGACGCGGGGAAGCAGCACCGCCGCCTCCTCCGGGGAGCGCCCGATCACGCAGCGCGCGACATCCGGCCCGGAAACGCGGGCAAAGCGCCAGCGCGTGTCCCGTCCGGTCGCGTCGAAGGCGATGTCGAGCGCGGCGAGGCTCATGCGCGCGGGCCTCCCGCGTCGCCGGCGCCACCGCCGAAGATCAGCGCCCGCCGGCTCGGCTCGGCCCGCCGCGTGCCGCCCGCTGTCGGCTCGGGGCCCTTGGCGGCGGGTTCGTCCTCGTCGTCGCGCAAGGCCGGGTCGAACAGCGCGGCCAGCGCGGCGCGCGCCGTCTCTTCCGCCTGCAGCATGGAGGTGAATTCGAACATGGGCGAGAACAGCGAGCAGGCTCTGTAGGGCCCGGTCTCGGGGCGGTTGGCGGCGATGAACTCGTAAGCCCCCGAGGGGAAGTCGAGCAGCGTGCGGGAGCCCACCGTCAGGCGGCTCCAGTCGTCCTCGGGTCCCGGAATGAGCACGATGTTCATGAACCACGGCGTGACCAGCACGCCGACCACCCGTCCCTCATGCGGCCGGAAGCCGATGGCGCGCACGTCGAGCGTCTCGTTGACGATCGGCATGCCGCGCATCTGCCCGACATGCACCTCGCGGAACGCGGCCTCGAAGCGCTGCGCCGCCGCGGCGGCGAGGCCTGGCAGCGGGTCGACCGGCGCGGCCGGGGAGGGCGCCGCAAAGCCCGTCCCCCCGCTGGTATCGATGACCATGAACTGGTCGCGCGCCCCGTCGCAGCGCGGGCAGCGCCAGTGATCGGGCAGATGGGCGAAGGGCGTGCCGGCCGGCACCTGCCAGTACTCGCAGCCCTCGGCAGGATCGTAGACGTGCCAGCAGATCTTGCATTCCAGCACCGCGTTCGGCGGCAGCCGGGCGACGTCGCCGAGAAATGAGCCTTCGAAGCGCGGAGCCGCCATCGCCCTAGCCCACCGTTTCAAGGATATCGACGAGGCGCGCGGCGGAATCGGCGAGGTCCTCCGGCGCGGCGCAGGCCACCGCCGGTATGTCGACGATCTCGATCGTGTCGAGGATCAGCGCGTCGCTGGAATTGAAGTAGCGCACCCGCCAGACATCGCGCAGCGCCGTCGCGTCGATGCGGCAATTGCCGTAGCCGCGCGAGAGGATGACCACGCCGCCTTGCCCGAGCCGCGCCTCGAGCGCGGCGATGTCCTCCGGCGTCACCGGCAGCAGCGTCAGGTTGATGACGTGCGGCAGGTCGCCGGTGCGGCGCTCGCGGCTCTTGTGCAGGATCTCGGCGAGGAGGGCCGGTGCGTTCACCACGCCCGGCAGGCGGGCGGCGCCGTCGACATCGACCGACCACTCGCGTGGAAAGGCGCGCAGCAGCGCCCCGCGCGGGAAGGCGGCGATTTCGATGCGCTCGCGGGCGGACGTGCCGGCCCCGCCGCGCACCCGCCACACCCCGGCGAGTGTCGCTTCCTGGATCTCGATCCGCCCGGCGGGGGTCTCGACCAGAACCGATACCTCGCCCTCGCCCAGCGTCTCGTTGACGAGGGCCTGGGCATCCGCTTCCAGCCCATCGAGCGCGAGCACGGTGGTCTCGCCGGGCTGCGCGTGGGCGAGCGCCTGCTCGATCGCCGTGAGGAACGCGATCGCCGGCCCGGCGCGCTCCGCGTCCTCGATCTCCGGCAGGTGCGCCTCATAGGTGCGCATGCCCGACGGCATCGACATGTAGGCGAGGCCGTCCTCGCCGTCCGGCTGGCTGCCGGGGCCGTAGCCGAGCGGAGGAACGGTGGCGTAGGGCAGAGCCATGGCAGACCTCACGAAAGCGCGGTGGAAAGCGGGGCGGCGGGCAGCGATCCCTCGCGCGCCGCCGTGACCAGCGGGGCGAGGCGGTCGAGGAATTCGTCCCAGTCGCGCATGCGCGACAGCGAGCCGACGGGCGCGCCATCGCGCAGCACGACGATGGCCGGCAGGGCGATGCCGCCGAGCGTCTCGCGCATCTGCCGCTCGCAGGTCGGGCCGGCGACGGCGCCGCCATCCGTGCCGAGCGCGGCGACGAGTTCGGGCAGCACGACGGCGATGTCCGGCGTCTCGACATGGCCGCGGCCATGGGCGGGAAGGAACAGCAGCCGCACGCCGGCCGGCCCCTCGCCGGTCGCCTCGCCGTCGAGCCAGGGATAGTTCTGTACCTCGACGAGGCGGGCGACCAGGGGATGCAGCGCGTCGGCGGCGGGGCGGGCGAGGGTCACGGCGTGGTTTCCTCCGGGTCGGAAGCGCGGCGGGCGGCGGAACGGGCGGCGAATTCGGCGGCGAGGTGCGGCGGCAATGTCGGCTCGCGCCCCGCGAGATCGGCGAAGGCGGCGTCGATGGAGGTGGCGTCGCCGCGCATCACCGCTTCTACGGCGGTGAGCGCCTGCGCGATCTGCTCCGCCTCCGCGGCGTCGAGCAGGCGACGCCCGGCACCGAGGAAGACCAGCACATGATCGCCGGGACGGGCCTCGGGCAGCAGCGCCAGGTCGACGTCGTGCAGCGCATCGCCATGGCGGCAGCGCCCGTTCCAGCCGTCGATCGTCTCGATGCGCATGGGAAGGCCGAGACACATGGCGGTCACCCGCGCGGCCGGCCGGCGAGCACCCGCGCGTCACCGACGCGGCAGGCGGCCTCGGCGCTGGGGCGTCCGGTCTCGTAGTCCTCGCGCGAAATGGCGGGGGCGGTGAAATGCTCGCGCGAGCGGCGCGGCGCGGGGACGACGGAGAACTCCTCGGCGAGAAGACGCAGCACGGTGGCGAGCGCCGGCTCGACCTGCGCCGCCACGGCCGGGGTGAGCCCCCCGCCATAATCGTCGAGCCGCTCCGGCTGCACGCCGACGAGAAGCAGCCGGCGCGGCGCGCGCTCGCGCAGGCGCAGCAGGGCGAGGATCTCCTGGAAGCCGGTCTGGTGCAGGCTCACCTTGTGGGCGCCGAGCACCGCCGGCACCTCGTCGTCCCGAAGCAGCTTCAGCGTCGCCGGCGGCAGGCCGTAGTCGATGGCGTCGACGATGATCACGCCGGCCGCGTCTTCGAGATAGGGCAGCAGATAGAGGCCCTGCGTGCCGCCATCCAGCACCGACACATGTTCGGGAAGCTCAAAACGTTCGTCGAGCGCCTCGATCACGCGGACGCCGAACCCTTCGTCGGCCCACAAGATGTTGCCGATGCCGAGGACAAGAATGCGTTCGTCGTCCATGGGCCGACGCCTCCCGAGCGTGTTTCCTTGAAGTCCCTATGCGCGAACGGTCTGTGCCGTTCTTTCTAATGCTTCTTAATTCAATCTCCGTGCCAAGGCTGCGAGTGCTATCCAACTCATTGGTAATACGTATGAAAACAAGGATGATGCGTCAGGGCTGAATTTCCTTCTGGAAAGATAATTTCCAGTTTCTCGGAAAATTGGAAGGTACAAATCCATCAAAAAAGGGCGCGGCCGAAGCCGCGCCCATATCACCGTGCCCCCGCACGGCTGCCGCCTGAAGCCGGAAGGAGGCTCAGGCAGGATCGTCGTCTCGGAAGCTGCGGTATCCGTTGGTGATGGCGGAAACCATGGACTGCCGGGACATGATGTCCTCGCGGATCACCGAATAGACGTGGATGAGCACGAACACGATGATCACCCACATGCCGAGGTGATGCAGGGCGTGCACCGCCAGGCTGCCGCCGAGCAGCGGGATGATCCAGCCGAACAGCGTGTCCTGCCAGGAGCCCATGCCCGTGCCCTCGGAATAGAGGGCGAAGCCCGTGCCGATCATGAAGATGGAGCCCACCACCATCACCCAGAACAGGAACAGCTGGGCGAGCGGGTTGTGGCCGACGAACTTCAACGGCCGCGGCTTCAGGAACATGTACCACTGCACCTCGACGAACAGCCCGCGCCAGAAGCTCTTGCGCCAGAACGGGAAGGTGAAGAGCTCGCGCGAATAGCGATTGCCGAAGAAGGCCCAGGCGATCCGCCCCAGGAAACCCACGGCGAAGATGTAGCCTGCCGCGAAGTGCAGGAAGCGGATGGTGCCCATGAGGTAATGCGCGCTCGGCTCGCCGGAGAGCGTGGGCAAGGGCGAGCCGATCAGATAGCCGGTGATGCACAGCACCACGATGGACAGCGCGTTCACCCAGTGCCACAGGCGCACCGGCGCCTCATAGACATAGAGCGTGGTCAGCTTGCGCCCGGCCCCGTCGCGTTCCACCGGAACAGCCGGGGCGGGCGGAGGGGCCGTGCCGCCGAGGGTGGGGGAGATGTCGCTCATCGCCACCTCCCTAGCGCACCGTCACCCGCGCCATCTCTTCCCCGTCGGGCGAGATGACATGGGTGGAACAGGCGAGGCACGGATCGAAGGAGTGGAGCGTGCGCAGGATCTCCACCGGCTCCTCCGGGCGCTCCATCGGCGTGTTCATCAGCGAGGCCTCGAACGCGCCGATATTGCCCTTGGGATCGCGCGGGCCGCCGTTCCAGGTGGTGGGCACCACGCACTGGTAGTTCTCGATCCGGCCGTCCTTGATCTTGATCCAGTGGCCGAGGCCGCCGCGCGGCGCCGCCACCGTGCCGACGCCCTTGGCTTCCTTCGGCCAGGTGGCGGGGTCCCATTTCTCGACATTGGCGGTGGAGCTGTCGCCGGCCTTGATGTTGGCGATCAGGTTGTCGAAGTCGTCCAGCATCATCTGGGCGCAGTAATGCGCCTCCAGCGCACGGGCGAGCGTGCGGCCGATGGTGGTCGGCAGCGCCTGCTTGGCGGTGAGGCTGGTGCCGGCGAGCGCGTTGAAGCGGCCGAGCGAGTCGTCGACCTGGCCCTTCACGTAGTCGACACCATGCGCATAGGCGAGGATGTAGCGCGCCAGCGGGCCCACCTCGACCGCGTTGCCCTTCCAGCGCGGCGCCTTGATCCAGGAGTATTTGGCGTTCTCGTCGATCTGCTGGATGTCGGTGCGGGTGCCCTTGGCGTCGGGGCCGAGCTTGTATTGCGGCTCGGTGACGCCGTCCCAGGGATGCAGGCCCTTGTCGGCATTGCCGTCGCCATAAGTGTACCAGGAATGGGCGACGAATTCCTGCACCTGGGCGGGATCGCGGGTGTCGATCGGGTGCACTTCATCCCAGTTGCCGTTGAGGATGACGCCGCCCGGCAGGCGGTCGGTGCTCTTCTTGCCCTGGATCGCCTCGTAGTCGCCATAGTCCATGACGTTCTGCCCCGAAAGGCCGCCGCCATAGAGCCAGCCCTTGTAGAAGGAGGCGATGGCGATCACGTCCGGCACATAGACGTTCTTGGAGAACTCGAACGCCTCCTGGAGCTTCAGCTTCACGAAGTTGAGGCGCTCCATGTTGAGCGGGGCGCCGGCGGCCATGTCGCCGTCCATGTTGATGGCGCAGGGCACGCCGCCGACCATGTAGTTCGGGTGCGGGTTCTTGCCGCCGAAGATGGTGTGGACCTTGACGATCTCCTTCTGGAAGTCGAGGGCTTCCAGATAGTGCGTCACCGCCATCAGGTCGGCTTCGGGCGGCAGCTTGTAGGCCGGGTTGTCCCAGTAGCCGTTCTTGAAGATGCCGAGCTGGCCGCTCTCGACGAATTTCTTCAGCCGGTTCTGCACGTCGCGGAAATAGCCGGGGCTGGAATTGGGGTGGTCCGGCCCGACCATCTGCTGGAGCTGCGAGGTCGCCTTGGGGTCGGCCTTCAGCGCATTGACCGGGTTGACCCAGTCGAGCGCGTGCAGGTGGTAGAAATGCACGACATGGTCGTGCCATTGCAGCACCTTGGCCATGATCTCGCGGATCAGGAAGGCGTTGTTCGGGATCTTGATCTGCAGCGCGTCCTCGACGGCGCGCACCGAGGTGAGCGCGTGGCAGCCGGTGCACACGCCGCAGATGCGCTCGACGAAGGCCCAGGCGTCGCGCGGGTCGCGGCCCTTGAGGATCACTTCGAGCCCGCGCCACATGGTGCCGGTGGAGACGGCATTGCGGATGATGTTGTTGGAATCGACGTTCACCTCGCAGCGCATATGGCCTTCGATGCGGGTGACCGGATCGACGACGATGCGCTTGCCGGAGGTGTCGAGCGTGAAGCCGTTCGGCGTCTGGATGGTCATGCCGCCTCTCCCTTGTTCCCGTGATCGGCGGCGGTGTTCTGTTGATCGCCGTCCTTGTGGCGGGCGCGCTTGAGCGCGCTCACCGCGGCGTGCAGCGCGATGCCGCCGCCGACGACGCCGGCCGCGGCCAGGCCGACGCGGTCGGCATTGGCCTCGATGCCGAAGCCGACGCCCTTGAGGTCGGTGAGGCGGGCATACCAGGAGCCCTTGTCCCAGAAACCGTCTTCCGAGCAGCCGATGCAGCCATGGCCGGACTGGATCGGGAAGGAGACGCCGTCATTCCAGCGGGTGGTCGAGCAGGCATTGTAGGTGGTCGGGCCCTTGCAGCCGACTTTGTAGAGGCAGTAGCCCTTGCGCGCGCCCTCGTCGTCGAAGGCCTCGACATACTGGCCGGCGTCGAAATGCGGCCGGCGGTAGCATTTGTCGTGGATGCGCTGGGAATAGAACATCTTCGGGCGCCCCTGCCGGTCGAGCTCGGGCAGGCGGTCGAAGGTGAGCATGTAGGTGATGACGCCGGTCATCACCTCGGCGATGGGCGGGCAGCCCGGCACCTTGATGATCGGCTTGTCGAGGATGACCTCGTGCACCGGGGTGGCGCGGGTCGGGTTCGGGCGCGCCGCCTGCACGCAGCCATGCGAGGCGCAGGAGCCCCAGGAGATCACCGCCTTGGCGTCCTTGGCGACCTTCTTGAGCTGGTCCACGAAGGGCTTGCCGCCGATGATGCAGTACATGCCATCCTCGTTCAGCGGCGGGTTGCCCTCCACGGCGAGGATGTAGTTGCCCTTGTACTTCTCCATCACCTCATCGAGGATCGCCTCGGCCTGATGGCCGGCGGACGCCATAAGGGTGTCGTCGTAGTCCAGCGAGATCATCGACAGAACGACGTCCTTCACCAGCGGATGCGCCGAGCGGATGAAGCTCTCCGAGCAGCAGGTGCATTCCAGCCCGTGCAGCCACAGCACCGGGGTGCGCGGCTTGGTTTCCATCGCATGGGCGATCTCGGGCGCGAATTCCGGCCCCAGCCCCAGCGCGGCGGCGGTGAGCGAACAATATTTCAGGAACGAGCGACGGGTGATGCCCTGGCGTCGCATCACCTCGTAGAATGTCTCAAGCCCGGCCATGCGGCGGATCCTCCCGATAGCTTGCCTCGGCGCACGTCGAGGCGCACCGTCGGGTAGGACGTGAGCAATGGCCGTGCCAGAGCTGGAATTCTTCTGATTTCAAGGGGTTGGCGTTTTCGCCGGGTTGGCGGCGCGGAAGCCGGAAGACCGCTTTCCGCACCGACCGGAAAGCGGCTTACCGCTGCATCAGCCGTGCCGCCGCCACTGCCGCCTGACCGAAGGCGAGCCCGCCATCATTGGCCGGCACCTCGGCGGGAACGAGCAGCGCCAGCCCGGAAGGCGCGAGGCGCGCGACGAGATGTCCGAGCAGCACGGCGTTCTGCATCACTCCGCCGGAGAGGGCGATGGCGCCCGCGCCTTGTTCCGCTGCTGCCGTCAGCGCGGCCCGTGCAAACACCCGCGCCACGCCGGCGTGGAAGCGCGCGGCGATGGCGGCCGGGGGCTGACCTGCCCGCAGGTCGGCCACCGCCGCGCGCCACATCGGCGCCGGGTCGATCTCGGCGAGGCCCTGTCGGGCGACCACGTCGAAGGCGTAGACGCCTTCCGCCGGCGGCGCGCCCGCCGCAAGCGCTTCCAGCGCCAGCGCCGCCTCGCCCTCGAAACTCAGGCGGTGCGGGGCGAGGCCGAGCAGCGCGGCCATGGCGTCGAACAGCCGGCCGGCGGAACTTGCCGGCGGCGCGTTGATGCCGCGCGCGATCATCGCCCGCACGGTCGCGGCCGGCAGTCCGTCGAAAAGTCCCGTCGGCACGTCCTCCGGCGGCAGCGCCGCATCGAGATGGGCGAGCAGCACGCGCCAGGGCTCGCGGCTCGCCACGTCGCCGCCGGCCAGCGCAATGGGTGTCAGCCGCGCCAGCCGGCGGCTCTGCGTGTAGTCGCACAGCAGGATTTCCGCGCCCCAGGCGGTGCCGTCCTCGCCGAGGCCGAGCCCGTCCAGCGCGAGGCCGATCACCGGCCCGGCATCGACCGTCCAGCCGTGCTCCGCCATGGCGGCGGCGATATGGGCGTGGTGATGCTGCACGCCGATCAGTGGCAGCCCGCGCGCCGCCGCCAGCGCAGCGCCGAGCCGGCTGGCGCGGTAATCCGGGTGGAGGTCGACGGCGATCGCCGCCGGCCGGTGGTCGAACAGCGCCGTATAGTCGGCGATGGCTGTCTCGAAGGCGTCCTGCGTCGCCAGTTCGTCGAGATCGCCGAGGTGGTGGGAGAGCAGCGCCCGGCCGGCGGTGGAGAGGCAGATGGCGCTTTTCAGTTCCCCGCCGAGCGCGAGCACCGCCGGTGCCGGCGCGAAGCCCGGCGGCAGCGCGCGCGGTGCCGGCGCGAGACCACGCCCGCGCCGCATCACCCGCACCGCCCCGGCGGCGAGCCGCGCCACGCTGTCGTCGAGCCGCCGGGCGATGGGCCGGTCGTGCGTGAGCACGCCGTCTATGATGCCGGCGAGCCCTTCGCGCACCTCCGCGTCGCGGTAGATCTGCGGCTCGCCGGAGCGGTTGGCGCTGGTCAGCACCAGCGGCCGGCCGACCGCCTCCATCAGGAGATGATGCAGCGGCGTGTAGGGCAGCATCACGCCGAGCCGCGCATTTCCCGGTGCCAGTGAGGGCGCCAGCATCGCACCCTCGTGCCGGCGCAGCAGCAGTATGGGCGCGGAAGGCCGACACAGCGCCTCCCATTCCGCCGGCTCCATCGCGCAGAGCTCTTCCAGCATGGCGCGGTCGCGCACCATCAGCGCCAGAGGCTTGGTCGGGCGGTGCTTGCGCCGCCGCAGCTCGGCGACCGCCGTCTCATTGGTCGCATCGCAGGCGATGTGGAAACCGCCGATCCCCTTGATGGCGAGGATCGCGCCGGCCTTCAGCCGTTCCGCCGCCTCGGCAAGCGGATCGCCCGAAGCCGGTGTTCCGCCGATCTCCAGCGTCAGGCGCGGCCCGCAGGCGGGGCAGGCGATGGGCTGGGCATGGAAGCGCCGGTCTGCCGGGTCCTCGTACTCGCCTTGGCAGTCGGGACAGAGGCGAAAGCCGCGCATGGTGGTGGTCGCGCGGTCATAGGGCAGGCCCTCGACGATGGAGAAGCGCGGCCCGCAATCGGTACAGTTGGTGAAGGCGTAGCGGTGGCGCCGGGCGGCCGGGTCGCGGATCTCGGTGCGGCAGGCCGGGCAGGTGGCAATGTCAGGCACCACGCCGGCCGAGACCGTGCCGGGCGCGCTGGCCGCGATGGCGAAGCCCTCGCCGTGAAACGCCGGCAAAGGCGCGCGCTCCACCGCTTCGACGCGGGCGAGCGGTGGGGCCTCCTCCGTCAGCGCGGCGGCGAAGGCGCCGAGCACCTCGGGCGGCGCGGCGGCGCGGATCAATACGGCATCGCCGACATTGGACACGTCGCCCTCAATGCCGAGGCGGCGGGCGAGCCGCCACACGAAGGGGCGGAAGCCGACGCCCTGCACCAGCCCGCGCACCACGATCCGCTCGGCCTTGGCGCCGTTTTCTTGCATGGCCGCGCTCAGTGCACCGTGCACACCATGCACGGGTCGAAGGAGCGCACGATGTGCTGCACCGCCACCGGCGTGGTCTCGCCCTGCCGCACCGGCGCGCCCACCAGTGCCGCCTCCAGCGGTCCCGGCACGCCGGCGGCGTCGCGCGGCGAGAAGTTCCAGGTGGTCGGCGCGATGATCTGGTAGCCGGCGATGCGCCCGTTCTCGACCCGCAGCCAGTGGCCCAGCGCCCCGCGCGCCGCCTCGGTCAGCCCGGCGGCGCGGCCTTCGCGCGGCACATGCCCTTGCGCGCACCAGGGCGCGCCCGGCTCCAGCCGCCGCACCCAGTCCTCCATGGCGAGCAGCGTGCGCGCCGTCTCAACAAGGCGGGCCAGCACGCGCGTGAACACGCTGCCGCCGCCCGCGGCGACCAGCGCGCGGATCAGCGGCTGGCCATCCACCAGCTGCCGCGCCACCGCGCCGGTCTCGAAGGGCAGGCCGGCGAGGCGCGGCGCCTTGCACCAGCTGTAGCCGGCCTCGTCCGCCGCATCGGGAAAGGTGAAGCCGTCGAACGGATGATGCGCCCGCCAGCGCCCCTCCATCCGGGCATTGGTATGGTCCTCGGCGATGGCGTCGGTGTCGAGCCCGCCCGGCCCTTCCGGCGTGAGGATGCCGCGCGCATAGAGCGGGCCGTCCGCGCCGGGATAGGCGCCATAGCTGAGATAGCGGTCATAGGCGCGGCCGAGGCCGGCGAGGTCGAGATCCTCGGCGATGGCGAGGAACAGCGCGAGGTCGCTGTCGTTCCCGGCCAGCGCGGCCAGCTCCTCCGGTGCGGACAGGGCGGCGATGCGTTCGAGCGAGGTGCCGAACAGCTTTTCCTCCAGCGCCTGCCGGCTCGCGCCGAGCGTCGCCATCAGCCGCATCTTGTCGCGCGCATCCGCGCCGCGCGTCACCCCGCCGGGCTGGATGGCAAGGGTGTGCGGCCAGCGCCCGGCGAGCAGGCCGAGCACATGCAGCAGCGTGGTCCGCGTCGTCAGCGCCGCCCGCACGGAGGTGCCCTGCGCCGCCTTGAAGCGCGCCTCGGCGCGCGCGAACCACGGGCGGTCGGCATAGATGGCGCGCGCGAAGTCCGGCATGAAGAAGACGTGGAAATGCGTCAGGTGATCGGCGACGTTCTCGGTGGCGACGAGAAGATTGGTGGCGAGGGTCCCGTTCGCCGTCGGCGAAATGCCCTGCACCCCGGCCAGCGCCAGCGCGGCGGCATGGGACTGCGACACCGAGCAGATGCCGCAGATGCGCGGGGCGATCACCAGCGCGTCGCGCGGGTCGCGCCCTTCGAGGATGCGCTCGAAGCCGCGGAACAGGGGAGAGGAGACATAGGCGGCCTGCACCTCGCCGCCGGTGATCTCCAGCCGCACTTCGAGGTCGCCCTCGACCCGGTTGAACGGGCCGACGACCAGCCGCCGCGTGCCTTCCTGCGCTTCCGCCACGCTCATCGCCGTCCGGTATCGCGCACGGCCGGCGGCGTCACCACGTGATCGCTGGTGGCGTTGCGGCGCAGCCGCTCGGGCGTCGCCGCCTTGGCGAGCGAGGACAGCGCGACGAACCACGCCTTCGGCATGTCGGTCGGCAGGCCGATGGGGATGCCGGCGAGCTTGGGCGTCTCCAGGAAGGCGTGGCCGGGCTCCTCGAATTCCGGCGCGGTGCAGTTGATGCAGGCGTAGCCGCCGCGCGTGCAGGAGCCTTCGCCGTTCCACAGCCTTGTGTTGCAGTCGGCATGCGCCTGGGTGCCGACGCAGCCCAGATGCTCCATCATGCAGCCGAGGTCGGAGAGCTTCTCCGCGCTCGCCTTGTACTCGTAATATTCGTTGCGCGGGCAGCCATGGTGCACCAGCTGGTCGGCATAGGAGCGGGGCCGACCATAGACGTCGAGATCCTCCGTGCCGAGCAGCCCCGCCGCCAGCAGCATCAGCGTCTCGGTGATCCAGTTCGGGTGGGTCGGGCAGCCCGCGATGTTGATGACCGGCAGGCCGGAGCGCGAGCGGAACCCCGCGCCGAGCGCGCCGCCGGGCCGCCGCCCGTCATATTGCAGGCCGCAGGCGTCGGTCGGGTTCACCCCTGCCGCCGTCACCCCGCCATAGGCCGCGCAGGTGCCGACGGCGACCACGTGCTGCGCCAGCCCCGCCAGCCGGCGCACCCATTCGATGGTCGGCACGCCGGTGCCGGCGAGAATATGGAAGCGCCCGGTATTGTTCGGTCCGCGCAGCATGGCGCCCTCGACGCAGAGCGCATCGAGGCGCAGCTCGCCCGACAGCACCTGCTCGAACAAAGCGAGCGCCTCCGCGCCTGTCTCCTCCGACAGCGTCGGGTGCCAGAGAAAGCGGATATCGGCGCTGGCGAGCGTGGCGGCGAGGTCGGGCGCCTCGGCGCAGAGCAGCGACATGGTGCAGCCGCCGCAGCCGCCGGACTGGATCCACAGCACGTTGAAGCCCGGCATGTTCAGCCCTCCCGCGCTGCCGGCAGGCGCAGCGTCATCACCGCCCCGCCCTCGGGATGGTTGCCCGCCTCCAGCACGCCGCCGTGCTCCTGCACGATGCGGTAGCTGATCGACAGGCCGAGCCCGGTGCCCTTGCCGACCGGCTTGGTGGTGAAGAACGGATCGAAGATGCGGGTGGCGATCTCCGGGTCGATGCCGGGCCCGGTGTCGCGCAGCATCAGCACCACCTCGTCGCTGCTCCCGCTCCCGGTGATCTCCAGCCGGCGCACCGGCCGGTCCTCCATGGCGTCGACGGCGTTCTGCACGAGATTCATCAGCACCTGGTGGACATGGCCGGGATGGCCGACCGCCTCCAGCCCTTCCGGCACGTCGACCAGGGTCTCGATTTCCGACGCCCGCGCCTTCGCCACCCAGTCGAGGGCCGAGCGCGCCAGCGCGGCGAGGTCGAACACCTCGCGCACCTCGCGCCGGTCGGAGGAAAAGCGGCGCAGGTCCGCGACGACGTCGCGCACACGCTCGGCGCCCTCCAGCATGCCGTCGAGCGTGCCCTCCATATTGGCCAGCGTGTGCTGGATCTTCAGCTCCTCGCGCAGCCGGGCGAGCGTCGCCGCGTCCGCGCCGCGTTCGACCGCGTCGACATAGGCGGTCAACCGCGCGCTGTAGCGGCGCAGCGTGTGGGCATTGCCGTAGACGAAGGAAATCGGGTTGTTGAGTTCATGGGCGACGCCGGCCACCAGTCGGCCGAGGGAGGCCATCTTCTCGGAATGGACGAGCTGCTGCTGCGCCTGCTTCAGGCGTTCATGCGCCGCCTCAAGGTCGCTATAGGCCTTGCGCAATTCGCCGATCGGCCGACAGACCAGCACGAGGCCGACCGATCTGCCGCGGGAATCGAAGCGTACCGCGCCATTGGCGGAGACCGGGAAGGGGCCCTCCGGGGTGCGGAAGACCAGTTCGCGGTCGCTGATGCGGGCCCGCCGCTCGACCGCGTCGCGCAGATGGTGGAAATGCGCGGGCGATTCCTCGGCCAGCAATTCCTCGAAGGGAAGCCGGGCGAGATCGCCGGGCGGGCGCCCGAAGGCGCGCTCAGCAGAGAGGTTCACCTGTTCGATCCGGCCCGACAGGTCGCAGGCGATGAGGATATCCGTCATCGAGGCCATCAGCCCGGCGATGAAGGTCTGCGCCTCTTCAAGCTCGGCGTTCTTCTGCTCGACCGCCACCTGCTGGGTCAGCAGCTCGGCATAGGTCTCGTCCATCTTGCGGATGACGGCGATCCAGGCTTCGTCCGCCTCGTCGGCCGGTCGCGGCAGCGGCTTTCCGTAGCGCAGCGCGGTTTCCGCGTCTTCCCGCATGCTCGGCGTCCATCCCGGCATCCGAAGGACTCCTGATCGTCCCCGGCCCCGCGCCAACAGTAGAGCGGCGGCGGCGGAACGGCAACGCATGCCGTGACGAGCGCCGCCGCGTGCGTCCGGCATCCGTGTTCTTCGGCCCCGGCGGCCCTCCCTCCGCGCTGCCCGATCTGCTAGACCGATCTCCGTTACCCGAGAATCCACCCTCCCGAAGAATCCGCGCCCCGAAAACCCGTCCCGCGATGTCCCGCCTGCGCTCCTCCCTCTTTCTTCTGCTGCTGGTCCTGTGGACGCTGCTGCTGGCGCCGACCATTCCCTATTACGCGCTGCGCAACGAGCCGAAGACCACCCGCCGCTTTTCGCGCCTCTGGGCCGACGGCGTACTGGCGATCCTGCGTCTCGTCGGCGTCTCGGTCCGGATCATCGGCGAGGAAAACCGCCCGGCCGGGCCGGTGCTCTACATCGCCAACCACCAGTCGACCTTCGAGACCATCGCCGCCGCCCGGCTGGTGCCGGACGTGGCCATCGTGCTGAAGAAGGAACTGTACAAGATCCCGGTGTTCGGCTGGTTCCTGAAGCACTCGCCGATGATCGCCATCGACCGTGCCGGCGGGGGGGTTGCGGCGAAGAAGATGTTCCGCGAGGGGCGCGCGGCGGCGGAGGAGGGGCGCAGCCTGCTCATCTTTCCCGAAGGCACCCGCCAGCCCGTGGACAAGCGCGCCGATTTCCAGCGCGGCGTGCTGCTGCTCTACAAGGCGCTCGGCCTGCCGGTGGTGCCGATGGTGAACAATGCCGGGCTGTTCTGGCCGGCGCGCAGCTTCACCATTCATCCCGGCGAGATCACCGTCTCGCTGCTGCCACCCATTCCGCCCGGCCTGCCCGATGCCGAGTTCATGGCGCGGATCACCAAGGCGATCTATGACGAGCGCGACCGGCTGGTGGCGCTGGCGCGTGAAGAGGCGAGTGCAGCATGAGCGAAGTGGCGGACGGCATCGTTATCGTCGGCGCGGGGCAGGGCGGCTTTCAGGCCGCCGCGTCGTTGCGTGAGGCCGGCTATCAGGGCCGGGTCACCCTCGTCGGCGCGGAGCCGGGCCTGCCCTATCAGCGCCCGCCGCTGTCCAAGGCCTATATGAAGGGCGATGCGGGCATCGAGCAGATCGAGCTGCGCCCCGCCGCCTTCTATGCCGATCACCGGATCGAGCTCGTGCATGGCCGCGCCGCCGCGATCGACCGCTTCGAGCGCCGCCTCGCGCTCGAAAATGGCCGGGTGCTCGGCTACGACCATCTCATCCTCGCCACCGGCGCGCGCAACCGGCCGCTGCCGGTGCCGGGCCGCGAGCTTGCCGGCGTTTATTACCTGCGCACGCGCGAGGATGCGGACGCGCTGAAGGCCGATCTGGCCGGCGCCCGCAACGTGGTGGTGATCGGCGCCGGTTTCATCGGGCTGGAATTTGCCGCCGTGGCCCGCGCGCTCGGGCATCCCGTGACGGTGATCGAGGCGGCGATGCGCCCGCTCGGCCGCGCGGTGTCGCCGGAAATGTCGGCCTTTTTCGTCGAGGCGCATGAGGCCATGGGCACGCGGCTGCTGCTCGGCGCCGGCGTCGTCGGACTGGAAGGCGAGGGCGGCCGCGTCACCGGCGTCAAGACCACCGACGGCACCGTGCATCCCGCCGATTTCGTGCTGGTCGGCATCGGCGTGGTGCCGAATGTCGAGCTCGCCGCCGGGGCCGGGCTGGAGGTGGCGAACGGCATCGTGGTCGACGCGCATCTGGCGACCAGGGATCCCGCCATCTCGGCACTGGGCGACGCGGTGGCCTATCCCAGCCGCTTCGCCGGCGGGATGGCGCGGCTGGAATCGGTGCAGAACGCGGTCGACCAGGCGCGCTGCCTCGCCGGCCGGCTGACCGGCAAGCCCGCCCCGTTCGAGGCGGTGCCGTGGTTCTGGAGCGATCAGGCCGACCTGAAGCTGCAAATGGTCGGCCTCACCGGCCCGACCGATCTCGCCGTGCTGCGCGGCGCCCCCGCCTCCCGCCGTTTCTCGGTGTTCCGCTTCCGCGAGGGTGTGCTGACTGCCATCGAGAGCGTCAACCGCCCGGCCGATCACATGCTCGGCCGGCGCCTGCTCGCCGGCGCGCCGACGCTCACCCCCGCGCAGGCGGGCGACGAGAGCTTCGAGCTGAAGAGCCTGCTGGGCCGCTGACCCCGACGATCGGTGCGGGGACATGGCGTGTGTTACCATCGGAAAACCCGTCTCATCACGGAAGCTCCGATGGCCTTCTCCCTGCGCCAGCTGCACTACTTCATCGCCGTCGCGGAGAAGGGCTCTGTGTCCTCCGCCGCGCAAACGCTGTCGATCTCACAGTCGACGGTGACCGAGGCGCTGCGCCAGTTGGAGCTCGATCTCGGCTTCCAACTGCTGGACCGGCACGCCCGCGGCGCCGACCTCACGCTCAAGGGCCACCATTTCCTGCGCCATGCGCGGAAAATCCTGTCCGACGTCGCCGACGCCCGGCGCGCGCTGGTGGGCTCGGAGACGGCGGCGCTGGCGGGGCGGCTCTCGGTCGGCGTCACGCCGCTGGTGGCCGGCTACATCTATCCCGACCTCATCGCCCGCTTCCGCCGTGCCTTCCCCGGTGTGGCGGTGGAAGCCGTCGAGGACGCGGCGGATTATCTCGAGCATCTGCTCGTCGGCGGCGAGCTGGATGTGGCGGTAATGGTGCTGCCGCCGGGCCGGCGCTCGGCCGCGTTGCAGACGGAAGCCGTCGAAATCTCGCCCTATCGCGTGTGGATGCCGCTCGGCCACCCCGCGCTGGCCGAGGAGCGGGTCAGCCTTACCGATCTCTCGGCCGAGCCGCATGTGCTGCTGACCATCGACGAGATCGCGGAGGCGTCGGAGATCGTCTGGCGCCGGCTCGGCATCCGCCCGCCGGTGGCCTTCCGCACCCGCTCGGTGGAATCGGTGCGCTCGCTCGTGGCGACCGGCGCCGGCGTCGCGGTGCTGCCGGACCTGACCTATCGCCCGTGGTCGCTGGAAGGCGACAAGATCGAGGCGCGCACGCTGATCGACGACGTGCCGGCGGTGGAGGTGGCGACCGCGTGGCGGCGCGGCTCGCCGCTCTCCCCCGCTGCCGCCGGCTTCGTCTCGGTCGCCGCGACCCGGCATGGGCGGACCAAGTAGCGGGTTCGCGCTCGGCAAATGCCCATCGGTTTTTCCGATGGCTGGCTTCTGATCTTTGGTGTGGCGCGAGGCCGGACGCAGCGGCACACTGGTTTTCAAAGGGCCGAAAGCGCCCGCAGACCAGAGGGAAAACACCATGCGCACCCGCTACCTGCATCTGCCGGCGCTCGTCGCCTGCGCCTCATTCAGCCTGCAACCTGTTGTCGCTGCTGAACTCACAAGCCTCGGACCGGGCGAAGGCCAGGTCGATATCGTAGCGTGGCCGGGCTATATCGAGCGCGGCGAGACCGACAAGGCCTATGACTGGGTCTCGGATTTCGAGAAGAAGACCGGCTGCAAGGTCAATGTGAAGACCGCGGGCACCTCCGACGAGATGGTGGCGCTGATGAACGAGGGCGGCTTCGACCTCGTGACCGCGAGCGGCGACGCCTCGCTGCGCCTCATCGCCGGCAAGAAGGTCGCTCCCATCAACACCAAGCTGATCCCCAGCTGGGGCACGGTCGACGAGCGGCTGCAGAACTCGCCATGGCACACGGTGAACGGCGTGCATTACGGCGTGCCCTATCAGTGGGGCTCCAACGTGCTGATGTACAACACGGAGGCTTTCAAGGGCGAGGCGCCCAAGAGCTGGAACGTGGTGTTCGAGGAGCAGACGCTGCCGGACGGCAAGTCCAACAAGGGTCGCGTGCAGGCGTTCGACGGCCCGATCTACATCGCCGATGCGGCGCTCTATCTGATGGCGCACAAGCCCGAGCTCGGCATCAAGGACCCTTACGAGCTGACCGAGGAACAGTACAAGGCGGCGCTCGACCTCCTGCGCGGCCAGCGCAAGATTGTGCAGCGCTACTGGCACGACGCCATGATCCAGATCGACGACTTCACCAATGAGGGCGTCGTCGCCTCGTCCTCCTGGCCGTTCCAGGTCAACCTCTTGCAGAGCCAGAAGAAGCCGATCGCCTCCACCATCCCCACGGAGGGCGCCACCGGCTGGGCCGACACCACCATGATGCATGTCGACGCCAAGAACCCCAACTGCGCCTATATGTGGATGGAGCACTCCATCAGCCCCAAGGTGCAGGGCGATCTCGCCGCATGGTTCGGCTCGGTGCCGTCCGTCCCCGCCGCCTGCAAGGGCAACGAGCTGCTGACCGACGCGGGCTGCAAGACCAACGGCGCCGAGGAGTTCGAGAAGATCCACTTCTGGCGCACCCCGGTCGCCAAATGCGCCACCCAGGCCGCCGGCTGCGTACCTTATTACCGCTGGGTGTCAGACTACATCGCCGTGCTCGGCGGGCGCTAGTCGCCGTCCCACTCCTTTCCACTGCTGGGGAGGGGGGCCTTCGGCGGAGTCCTGCGCTGGATCCGGGATCGGCGTTCGCCTGCGGCGGCACTTGTCCGGGACATGAGTTCCTCCCTCTGTTTCCCGGACAAGCTGCGCGAAGCGCAGCGCCGATCCGGGACCCAGCGCAAAGCCCCGCGCAGCGTCGATATCTCTCACCGCCCTCGTCGGATTGCCTTCTCATGCCCGTCTCTGACCCCGCGCCCACAACTCCTGCCGTCCGCTTTGCCGGCGTGACCCGGCATTTCGGGGCCGTGAAGGCGGTGGACGGCGTGGACCTGTCCATCGCGCCGGGCGAGTTCTTCGCCATGCTCGGCCCCTCCGGCTCCGGCAAGACGACGTGCCTGCGCCTCATCGCCGGTTTCGAGCAGCCCGATGCCGGACGGATCGAGATCTTCGGCGAGAGCGTGGAGAGGCTGCCGCCCTATCGGCGGGCGGTGAACACCGTGTTCCAGGATTACGCGCTGTTTCCCCATCTCTCGGTCGGCGACAATGTCGCCTATGGCTTGCGCGTGCGCGGCGTCGGCCGTGCCGAGCGGGACCGGCTGGCGCGCGAGGCGCTCACCATGGTGAAGCTCACGGGGCTGGAGGCGCGCCGGCCGGCGCAGCTTTCCGGCGGCCAGCGCCAGCGCGTGGCGCTGGCCCGCGCATTGGTGGTGCGGCCCAAGGTGCTGCTGCTGGACGAGCCGCTGGGCGCGCTCGACCTCAAGTTGCGCGAGGAAATGCAGGGCGAACTGAAAAGCCTGCAACGTGCGCTCGGCCTCTCCTTCGTCTTTGTCACCCACGACCAGAGCGAGGCGCTGTCCATGGCGGACCGCGTTGCCGTGTTCAATGAAGGGCGGATCGTGCAGGTCGGTCCGCCCGAGGAGGTCTATGAGCGCCCGGCGACCCGCTTCGTCGCCCAGTTCGTCGGCTCGGCCAACGTGCTCGGCGCGGCGCAGGCGCTCGCGCTCGGCGGGGCGGAGCGCCCCTCCAGCCTGCGACCGGAGAAAATCCTCCTGCTGTCGCCCGGCGCGCAGGTGCCGGAGGCGGCCGTGCTGATCGAGGGCATCGTCGAGGACGTTTCCTATCAGGGCCCGGTGCGCCGCGTAGTGGTGCGCAGCGCTGCCGGCCTCCTTCTGGTCGCGGCGGTGCCGGCCAGCGCCAGCAATGTGGCGGCGGGCCATGCGGTACGGCTCGCCATTCCCCGTGCGGCGTTGCAGCCGATGGAGAGCGAGGGATGAGCCTTTCCACGCTCGATCTTGCGCCGCCACGCGAAAACCTGCTCCGACACCTGTCGGACCTGCTGGTGCGCCGCGCGCGGCTGCTGACGCTGCTGCTCATCGTGCCGCCGCTGCTCTGGCTCGGCCTCGTCTATCTCGGTAGCCTGTTCGTCTTCCTCGGCCAATCGATTTTTTCGATAGACGAGTTCTCCGGCACCATCGTGCGCGAGCCGACCACGGCGACGTTGCTCGAACTTTTCCGCCCGGCCAATTACGACATCGTACTGCGCACGGTCGGCATCGCCGCCGTCGTCACGGGGCTCTGCGCCATCATCGCCTTTCCCATCGCCTATTACGCCGCTCGCTATGCCGGCCCGCGCGTGAAGGCCGGGTTCTACCTCGCGGTGATGATGCCGCTGTGGTCGAGCTATCTGGTCAAGGTCTATGGCTGGAAGCTGCTGCTGGCCAAGGAAGGCGCCATCGGCTGGTTCGCCGGCCAATTCGGCCTCGGCGGCGCACTGGAAGCCTGGCTCGATCTGCCCATTGTGGGCGGGCCCTCGCTCTCGGTCAGCTATACCGGCATGGTGCTGACCTTCACCTATCTCTGGCTGCCCTTCATGATACTGCCGGTGCAGGCGGCGCTGGAGCGGGTGCCGCCGCATCTCATCGAGGCGGCGGGCGATCTCGGCGCCTCGCCGCGCCTCGTCTTCCGCACGGTGATCCTGCCGCTGGCCATGCCGGGCGTGGTGGCGGGGGCGATCTTCACCTTCTCGCTCACGCTGGGCGACTACATCGTGCCGCAGATCATCGGTACCTCGGCGCTGGTGCTGGGGCAGGCGGTGTACACGCTGCAGGGCACGGCGGGGAACATCCCGCTGGCAGCCGCCTTCTCGCTGGTGCCGATCCTGGTCATGGCGCTGTTTCTCACGCTCGCCAAGCGGACGGGAGCGTTCGATGCGCTGTGAGGGAGCGACTCTTCGGCCGAAACTCCCTCTCCCCGTGGGGGAGAGGGGTGGGGTGAGGGGGGCCTGCGCTCGACCGTCTAACGCTGTCGCCCCTCACCCGGCCCTGCGGGCCGACCTCTCCCTCACGGGAAGAGGTGAAGAAAAGGAGAGCGTGGTTCCATGACGCGCGCTCCTCTCACCCTCAAGATCGCCGCGCTGGGAGGCCTCGCCTTCCTGCACGTGCCGCTCCTGTTCATCCTGCTCTACTGCTTCACCACGGAAGAGAAGAGCTACGCCTTTCCCCCGCCCGGCCTCACGGTGAAATGGTTCGCCGTTGTGTGGGGGCGGGCGGACATCTGGGCGGCCGTCGGCCTGTCGCTGAAGGTCGCGCTCATCGCCACCGCCATCGCGCTGGTGCTCGGCACGCTGGCGGCCGGCGCGCTGGCGCGGGCGAGGTTCTTCGGCCGCGAGCCGATCTCGCTCTTGTTCGTGCTGCCGATCGCGCTGCCCGGCATCGTCACCGGCATCGCGCTGCGCCAGGCCTTCGGGCTGATGGAAATACCCTTTTCCTTCTGGACCATCGTGCTCGGCCACGCGACCTTCTGCATCGTCGTCGTCTACAACAATGCGGTCGCCCGCCTGCGTCGTCTGTCGCCTTCGCTGATCGAGGCCTCGATGGACCTCGGCGCGGATGCCTTCCAGACCTTCCGGCTGGTGGTGCTGCCGAATATCGGCACCGCATTGCTGGCCGGCGGCATGCTGGCCTTCGCGCTGAGCTTCGACGAAGTCATCGTCACCACCTTCACCGCCGGCCAGCAGTCCACCCTGCCGATCTGGATGCTGTCCGAACTCATCCGCCCACGGCAGCGACCGGTGACCAATGTCGTCGCCGTCCTCGTCATCCTCGTGACCTTCCTGCCGATCCTCGCCGCCTATTACCTCACGCGTGAGGGTGAGGCGGTTGCCGGCTCAGGCAAATAGGAGACGCCTCATGACCAGCCCTTCCGACACCAAGATGCTCATCGGCGCCGAATTCGTCGGCGGCACCGAGACGCCCGAGAACGTGCTCAACCCGAAGACCGAGGACACGCTGATCGAGCTGCCGGAGGCCTCCGCCGACCAGATCGACGCGGCGGTGAACGCGGCGTCGGAAGCGTTTCGTAACTGGTCGCGCACCACGCCGGTGGAGCGCTCCTATCTCCTGCTCAAGCTGGCGGACCGCATCGAGGCCGAGGCGGAATCCTTCGCCACGCTGGAAGCGCTGAACTGCGGCAAACCCCGCCATGCGGTACTGAACGACGAGATTCCCGGAGTCGTCGACTGCTTCCGCTTCTTCGCCGGCGCGGCGCGGACCCAGCACGGCATGGTGGCGGGCGAATATCTCGCCGGCCATACCTCGATGATCCGTCGCGATCCGATCGGCGTCGTCGCCTCCATCGCACCGTGGAACTACCCGCTGATGATGGCGGCGTGGAAGCTGGCCCCGGCGTTGGCGGGCGGCAATACGGTCGTCATCAAGCCGTCCGAACAGACGCCGCTCAGCTTGCTCAAGCTGGCCAGGATCATCGCCGAGCTGTTTCCGGCGGGCGTCGTCAACGTCGTCGTCGGGCGCGGCGAGAGCGTCGGCAATGCGCTGATCAACCATCCCAAGGTGGCGATGGTCTCGCTCACCGGCGACATCGCCACCGGCAAGAAGGTGCTCGCCGCCGCCGCCAAGACGGTGAAGCGCACGCATCTGGAACTCGGCGGCAAGGCGCCGGTCATCGTGTTCGACGATGCCGACATCGCGGCGGTGGTCGAGGGGGTGAAGACCTTCGGCTACTACAATGCCGGGCAGGACTGCACTGCCGCCTGCCGCATCTATGCCGGCAGCAAGGTCTATGAGAAGCTGGTCGCCGACGTCGCCTCCGCGGTGTCCGGCCTGAAATTCGGGCAGGCGGACGACACGCTGAACGATATCGGCCCTCTGATTTCGGCTCGCCAGCGCGCCCGCGTCGCCTCCTTCGTCGAGCGTGCCTCTGAGGTGGCTCATATCGAGATCGCCACCGGCGGCAAGCTGGCGGGTGGCGCGGGTTCCGGCAAGGGCTTCTTCTATGAGCCGACCGTGGTCGCCGGGGCCTTGCAGAGCGACGAGATCGTGCGCCGCGAGGTGTTCGGACCGGTGGTGTCCGTCACCCGCTTCGACGATGTCGACGAGGCGGTCGGCTGGGCGAACGACAGCGACTACGGTCTCGCTTCCTCGGTCTGGACGAGGGACGTGGCCAGGGGCATGGCGACGGCCGCCCGGCTGCAATATGGCTGCACTTGGGTGAACTGCCACTTCATGCTGGTCAGCGAGATGCCGCATGGCGGCCTCAAGCAGTCCGGCTATGGCAAGGACCTTTCGGCCTATGCGCTGGAAGACTACACCGTCGTCCGTCACGTGATGGTGAAGAACGCCTGATAGGCCCCGTCCTTGCTCGCGAATGTTGGCAGCGGCCGGTTGGGATTATTCTATAAAAGGAATATGCTACCGGCCGCGATCCGCGGCGGGCGAATGTGACAAAGAATTAAGTTGGAACTTCCCGCCGCATCTGTTGTCTCGAAGACTGGATTTCTCTGCTTCGGGTCCAACTAGGCGAGTACCTTATGCGACGCGGTATCGGCATTTTGTTGGGTGTGGCTGTACTGGCTGGCGCGGGAATGGTCGCGCAGCAGAAGGGATGGCTCGCCAGCGGTGTCGCGTTACTGGAAGGCGAAGCCCGCGCTGCCCAGGAGCCGCGGCCCGTCCGCGTGGCCGTCGAAGTCGCGACGGCGCGCCAGACGCAGGTGACGACCGACATTCGCTCCATCGGCAGCCTCCAGTCCGACGAGTCGGTGAAGGTCGCCTCGGAAGTCGCCGGGCGCATACAGGAGATCGGCTTCCGCGAGGGCGAGCACGTCAAGCAGGGTGACGTGCTGATCCAGCTCGACGCCGCGCTGGTGAAGGCCTCGATGGACGAGACCGAGGCCCGCATGGACCTCGCACGGGCCAATTACGACCGTGCCCAGCGGTTGCAGCAGTCCGGCTCGGGCACCGCGCGGGCGCTGGACGAGGCGCGCGCCGAACTGAACACCTCGAACGCCCTGCTGGATTCGCAGCGCGTACAGATTTCCAAGCACACCATCACCGCGCCCTTCGACGGCGTGGTCGGCCTGCGCTCGGTCTCCGTCGGCGCCTATATCGCGGTCGGCACCGAACTGGTGAACCTTGAGAAGATCGACCTGCTCAAGGTCGATTTCAAGATTCCGGAAACCCAGCTCGGCAATGTGGCTGCGGGCCAGTCGGTCGAGATCACCGTCGACGCGCTGCCGAACCGCACATTCGTCGGTGAAGTCTACGCCATCGATCCGCTGGTCGACGTGAACGGACGGGCGCTGAGCGTCCGCGCCCGCCTACCCAACGCCGACCTCGTGCTGCGGCCGGGCCTGTTCGTGCGTGTTGTCCTCAAGGGGCGCGACACGCGCAGCGCCGTGTTCGTGCCCGAAAGCGCGGTCGTGCCGCGCGGGCAGGAGCGCCTTGTCTGGGTCGTCGAGGACGGCAAGGCTGTCGAGAAGCGGGTTCAGCTCGGCCAGCGTGGAGCCGGCGAGGTCGAGGTCGTCAACGGCATCGCGCCCGGCACGACCGTCGTGACGGCGGGGCAGGGGCGGCTGAGGCCCAATGTCGCCGTCGAGATCGTGAGTGCGCCCGCGCAGCCGCAGAGCTGAGGAGGTAGCGCCATGGGTATCTCCGAAATCTGCATCCGCCGCCCGGTCTTTGCCACCGTGCTCAGCCTGCTGATGGTGCTGGTCGGCATCGTCGCCTATACGCGCCTCACCGTTCGCGAATATCCCAATATCGACGAGCCCGTCGTCTCGGTGGTGACGACGTATACCGGTGCCTCCGCGACCATCGTCGAAAGTCAGGTGACGCAGGTCCTAGAAGGCTCCATCGCCGGCATCGAGGGCATCGACGTCCTCGAATCGACCAGCCGCTCGGAATCCAGTCGCATCACCGTGCGTTTCCGCTCGGAGATCAATCCGGACGTCGCCGCCAGCGATGTCCGCGATCGCGTCAGCCGGGTGCGCCAGCGCCTGCCGGATGAGATCGACGAGCCGGTCATCTCCAAGGTGGAGGCCGACGCGCAGCCGGTGGTTTTCGTCGTTTTCCGCTCGGACCGGATGAACGGGCTGGAACTGACGGACTATATCGACCGCTACGTGGTCGATCGCTTCAAGAACCTGACCGGCGTGGCCGATGTGCAGATCTATGGCGAGCGGCGCTATGCGATGCGGGTGTGGATTGATCGCGAGCGCCTGGCGGCCTACGCGTTGACCGTGCAGGACATCGAAGATGC
The DNA here is from genome assembly GCF_049445835.1 of Ancylobacter sp. VNQ12. Taxonomy (NCBI): domain Bacteria; kingdom Pseudomonadati; phylum Pseudomonadota; class Alphaproteobacteria; order Hyphomicrobiales; family Xanthobacteraceae; genus Ancylobacter; species Ancylobacter sp. VNQ12. The sequence goes on from NZ_JBMSDU010000005.1 coordinate 240,604, forward strand.
GCTGCGGGCGCAGAATGTCGAGATACCCTCCGGCCGCATCGAAAGCGCCGATCGCGAGTTCACCGTGCTCTCGCGCACCGCGCTCGCCACCGTCGACCAGTTCAACGACATCATCGTCAAGCGGGCGAATGGCGCGCAGGTGCGTCTCGCCGATGTGGCCAAGGTCGAGCTCGGCGCCGCCGACGAGCGGCGCTCCAGCCGCTTCAACGGCGGTCAGTCGATCATCGTCGGCATCATCAAGCAGGCGGTGGCCAACCCCCTCGATGTTTCGGCGGGCGTGCGCGGTGTGCTGCCGGCGGTGAACGAGAGCCTGCCCGAGGGCATGAGCGCCACCATCGGCAACGACAATGCCGTGTTCATCGACCGCTCGATCAAGTCGGTGTTCCACGCCATCTTCGAGGCGATCGTACTGGTGGTGCTGGTGATCGTGGTGTTCCTGCGCTCGTTCCGCGCCTCGATCATCCCGATCGTCACCATTCCGATCTCGCTGATCACCACCTTCGCCATCATGTATGTGCTGGGCTTCAGCGTGAATACGCTGACGCTGCTTGCCATCGTGCTTGCCATCGGCCTCGTGGTCGACGACGCCATCGTGGTGCTGGAAAACATCTTCCGGCACATCGAGCACGGCATGAAGCCCATTCCCGCCGCCATCAAGGGGGCGCGCGAGATCGGCTTCGCCGTGGTGGCGATGACGCTGACGCTGGCGGCGGTCTATGCGCCGGTCGCCTTCGCCTCGGGGCGTACGGGGCGGCTGTTCCTCGAATTCGCGCTGACGCTTGCCGGCGCGGTGCTCATTTCCGGCTTCATCGCCCTCTCGCTGACACCGATGATGTGCTCGCGCCTGCTCAAGCACGAGCCAAACCCAGGTCGTGTCTCGGCCTTCGTCGAGCGCTGCCTTCGCGGGCTGGAGAACGGCTACCGACGCTTCCTCACCTTCACGCTGAAGGTGCGCCCGCTCGTGCTGCTGGTGGCGCTGCTGGTCGCGGGTGCGAGCGGCATCCTCCTCTATGCACTGCCCTCAGAGCTTTCGCCGGTGGAGGATCGCGGTGTGGTGCGCGTGACGGGCAGCGGCCCGGAGGGCTCCACGCTGGCCTATACCTCCCGCTACACCAATCAGGTGGAGGGCATTCTCGAGAAGATCCCGGAGATGGACAGCGTGCTGATCATCAACGGCATGCCCGAGGTGCACCGCTTTCTGGTGATCGGTCGGCTGAAGGACTGGGACGAGCGCGGGCGCCGCCAGCAGGAGATCGTCCGGGCGACCTCGCCGCAGCTGCGCAAGATCGCCGGCGTGAACGCCTATGCCAACAACCCGCCCTCGCTTGGCGCGTCGAACAACTCCAGGCCGATCGAGTTCGTGCTGCAGACCTCCGGCACCTATGAGGAACTAAATGAGTATGTCGACCGGTTCCTCAACCGCATCCAGGACTATCCCGGCCTCGCCAGCATCGAGAGCGACCTCAAGCTCAACAAGCCGGAGATTTCCATCACCATCGATCGCTCCAAGGCGGCCGATCTCGGCATCGACGTGGCGGTGCTCGGCCGCACACTGGAAAGCCTGCTCGGCGGCCGGCAGGTGACGCGTTTCGAGGTCGGCGGCGAGCAGTACGACGTCTATGTCCAGCTCGACGCGCATGACCGGGCCTCGCCGGCGACGCTCGATACCATCTATCTGCGCTCGGCGAGCGGGCAGATGGTGCAGCTGTCCAACCTCGTGAATGTGCGCGAGACGGTGGCGCCGCAGGAACTCAAGCGCTTCAACCAGCTGCGCTCGGCCACCATCTCCGGCAACCTCGCGCCCGGCTTTGCGCAGGGCGAGGCGCTCGCTTTCCTCGATCAGGCGGCGCGCGAGGTGCTGCCGCAAACGGTGCAGACCGACGTTTCCGGCCAGAGCCGCGAATTCCGCGCCGCCGGCCAGAGCCTCGTCCTGGTGTTCATCCTGGCGCTGGGCTTCATCTATCTCGTGCTGTCGGCGCAGTTCGAGAGTTTTCGCGATCCGGTGATCATCATGCTCACCGTGCCGCTGTCGATGACCGGCGCGCTGGCGGCGCTCTATTTCAGCGGCGGTACGCTCAACGTCTATTCGCAGATCGGCCTCGTCACCCTGGTCGGCCTCATCACCAAGCACGGCATCCTCATCGTCGAGTTCGCCAACCAGCAGCAGGAGGCCGGGCTCGACCGGCTGTCGGCGGTGATCGAGGCGGCGACGCTGCGTCTGCGGCCGATCCTGATGACCACGGGCGCCATGGTGCTCGGCGCCGTGCCGCTGGCCCTCGCCGAGGGCGCCGGCGCGGAAAGCCGCTCGCAGATCGGTTGGGTCATCGTCGGCGGCATGAGCCTCGGCACGCTGCTCACCTTGTTCGTGGTGCCCACCGTCTATTCGCTGATCGGGCGCATCCACCATGTCGCCCATGGCGAGATCGCGCCCGGCCTCGTCCACACGCCGGCGGAATGAGACGCCGGCGGGGCATCGCACCGCGACGATATCGTGCACGGTTGTGAAAGTGTGGCCGCAGGGGCTTGAAACGGGCCCTGCCACGCCTCTAAGGTGCGCACGCCCGAGCGGGCGTAGTTCAATGGTAGAACGGCAGCTTCCCAAGCTGCATACGAGGGTTCGATTCCCTTCGCCCGCTCCAGCGCAACCCGTTGAAAATAAACGGTTTTGCCGGTCTACCGCTGAACTACGCGTTCCCCACGTTCCCTATCGCGTTCCCCATGTCTGTTTACGACTCGTTCCGGCCGGCGCGATGCGCCTGTCGAAGCTCTGCAACTTTTCGGCTCTTGCCCACAGCACCACGCGAATAGCGGGCCGTAGTCGAAGCCTGCGTATGGCCGATAGCACCGCGAATCTCGTCGAGATCGGCGCCGGCGTCCTCGGCTTCGGTGATGGCGCCCGCACGGGCGTCCATGTTCCAAACCTCGTCTGGAATACCAGCCGCGCGAGCGATCACTCGCCATTCACGGGCATAGGCATCCTTGGCGTAGGGGCGGCCGGCGTTCTCATCGATGACCAGCGGTCCAACCTTCGCTTCGGCCGGCACCTTAGCCAGCAGCTCCAGCGTCATCGGGCAGAGTGAGAGATCGTGTGAGACGAGAGCGCCCGTCTTCGTGGTCTCCTTGGTGAAGACGGCTTCGCCTGTCACGTCAGCCCAGGTGAGGCCGTTAGCCCAGCGCAGCATGCGCCGGCCGCGCTTCCCCTTGAGCATGATGCCGCCGATCTCGGAGCGCGCGATGTGCGGCTCCCACTCGCCGATAACGTCCTTCTGCCGCATGCCGGTCTCAAACTGGAGTGCCGTGCCGATCGCGAGGGAGAGGCGACCGGCCTCGATCGCTTTCGGTATGAAGGCCTCGACATGGTTGCGCTCCAGCCGAACGCGGCGTCGCTTTGGCTGCTTGAAACGCGTGGCATCAAGGATGGCCGCGAGGCGGGTGCACCCCGCATGCTCGGCGGCGATGCCGTACGAGAATAGCCGCCGGAACATGCTGATAATGCCGTGTGCCTTACGGACGCGTTCCGGCCCGTCCGGCTGGCGCGGTTTCTTCGTCTCGTCATACCAGCGCCTGAAGTCGGCGAGGGCGAGATTAGACAGAACGCGCTTCCCGAAGGCGCGGTCGATCAGTCGCAGAACCTGATCGTAGGTTTCACGCGTGTTGTGTTTCAGCTCGAAATAGGGCGAGGCCTCGTCGGTCTGGTAGAGCCGCACGAGGCTGGAAACGGTTCCATCGAACGGCCGGCGGCTCTGCCGGTGCCCGGCGCGCCATGCGAACATTTCAGCCTGCAGCTTTCGGCAAGCGGCTTCGATCAGAGCCCGCTGGCGCGGATCGTCGAGGCGGTAGTGCAGACGAACCGTTTCCGGCAAGTAGCCCGCCTTGCGGATATCGGAACGAGCGACCCAGTAGAGTCGCGCCGTTCCGTCCTTGTTCCGCCGGACCTTGAGGCCCGGCGCGTCGAGCTCATCGGAGTGCATCTAGGTTCTCCTCTCCATCAGGTTGAGACGCCTGAACGGTAGAGAGACCGTAACGATGATGCCAGAAGGCATGCACGGCCGGCCAAAAGCGGCCGCCCATGATGGGATCTACGCGCGGGAGCCCCTCACGCTCAAGCATGAGCGACTTCGCCGCCCACGCCTTCGGATCCTGGCTGAGACGCCGCGCGATCTCGGTCTCAGAGGGAAAGAGGCCCTGATCTTGAACCGATGCGATCTTGCGGGCGGCCATATACCGTCCTCCCTCAGACCGTGACGCCGTTGAGCCGCACGCGGCCGATGGCGGAGGGGTTGGCGGCGGCGGCGAGTGCGACGCCGATCAGGCTGTTGCCGCTCGCGGTCGTGGTGGCTACGCCGTTCGCCGCATCCCAATAGACCTTGGCGCCGAGCGTCCACGCCTGGGCCGAAGTCTTCGGAAGATCGAACACGCCACGCGTGGCGAGCTGCACGGGGGCGCCTTCGACGGCAGAATGATCGGCAATACCGAAGAGCGAACCGATGATGACGCCACCACCGGAGACGACGCCGCCGGCCGGGGCCGTCACGGGCACCACATTGCCGGTCTGGATGAAGTTCTTCATGTCACAGCCCTTTCGAGGTCTGGAAATAGACGGTGTTGATGCGCTGGCCCTGCGCGGCGGCGAGCTGGCGCTCGACATCGGCAATGGCTGCCGCGAGGTCGGCGTCGGTGCGGTATTCCATTTCGCGCCGGCCGAGCGGGGTTTGCACCACGATGCGGGAGACGCCCTGCGCGCGAGCATCGCGCAGGGCTTCGAGTCGTTGCTGGAGGGTGGCGGTGTTGCTCATCACGCCCCCGGATTCTTCACGAGGCCGCGGAAGTCGATGACGCCACAGCCGAAGTCGAGCCCGGCCGCGACCTTGACGGCGCGGGTGTCGAAGTCGATCTCGGTGCGGATCTGCGGCCCCTCGGCGCCGGAGACATAGCCATAGACGATGGAGGGCGCAGCAGCCGGATCGGCGGCGATGTACCAGTCACTGCCGGCGATATTGGCGTCGACCACCAGCTCCATCGTGCCGGCCCAGGGGTTCACATCGCCGGGTTTGGTGGCCGTGATGGCGGCGAGCACCTGGCGCGCGCCCAACTCCATATCTGGCCCGACCACGAGGAAGCGCGGCGCGAGGTTCAGCACCAGCCCGTCCAGGCTCTTCTGCTTGCGCAGCGCGCTCACGCTGGCATGCATCTGGGGCGCGCCGCCGAGCACGGCGGCCGTAACGAGGTTGCCGTGGTCAGCGTGGAACAAGGCTTTGCCGTCGGCCATCGGAGGGCTGCCGATCAGCAGGGCATAGACCATGCGGTTTTCATCCGCCGCGGCGCGGATGGCGATCATGGACGAGAAGTCGGCCAGCGCCGACAGGTCGTCATTGATCAGCGCCCGGCGGCCGATGATGATGCCGGCGTTGAACTCCTTCGCCGACACCTGCTCGCGGTTCTCGCTGACGGTGCCGTACCTGACCTCGCCATTCTCGCCGACCTCCTGGAAGCGGGGGAAGTCGCCGACGCGCAGGAAGTTGTGCGGCTTGAAGTCGACGAAGGAGCGGCGCGCCGCCCAGCGCCGATAGGTAGGATCGGCCACCTGGTAGTTGGCGAGCAGGCTCTTGTTGGCCGCGTCCGCCAGCAGCAGCGGGAAGTCGCTGGTGGAGTGGGCGCCGACGGCGCGCTCGATCAGCGCATTCTGGTCGTGCAGGTTCACGCGATCGCCGCGGGCGTGGGCCATCGTGCCAACCATGCTGAGGGTACTATAACCGTGATACTCGCGCGCTCGGCCTTCCAGCTTGCAGCGGGCGGGATTCATCCGGTGTGCGATCGCGTCGGCCATGACCGAACGGATCGCAACCGGGTCGTTGTGATCCTGCCCGACCGTGATCGTGGGCGCGGCCGAGCGGAAGGTCTGCAGCGGAGCGCTGCGGGTCTGCATGGCGGTGAAGGCCGCGGCTCGGGCGGCGTCGGCCGTCACGCCGGCGTCGATCTGGCCATCGATCCACGCCTGGTCGAGACCGGCGATGGTGCCGATGGAGCGGATCTCCGCATTGACGACGGCCCGTTCCGCGGACGCCGTGGGGTTGGAGGGCGCCGCGGCGGGCGGGGTGAGAGCCGGAGTATTCTCCGGCTGGGGGCTGACCGTCATGTCATGGCTCCTGATGCCTGCATGCGGGTCGGCGGGGAATAGAACGAGGCTACCTTCTTGAAGTTCGATTCTCTTGGCGATCTTCTCGCGGCGACCGGTCTTCTGATTGGTCCGCTCCAGCCAATCTTCGCCGCGAACGCTGTAACCCATCGATGAAGGAAAGGTGTGTCCATCGGTCAGTTCGGCGGCGATGCGCTGGGCGCGCTCAGAATGGCGGGAGAGCGTGGCACGGCCGAGCAGTTCCCCGCCGACCGCACGAATGCTGTCGACCAACCCAAGCCGAAACTCCACACTCTCCCTTCTGTGGCTGTCGAGGAGAGGCACGCTGGCGGGCCAATCAGACTGCGACAGCATGAGGATTTCATCGAATTCGCCGCGTGCATCCCAACGCGAGACAGCCGCACCCGTTGAGAGCACCAGAAGGAAGCTCCACGTTTCGGGATCCCAGCTCGAGGCTGGGCGAGCGGCACGGCGGGTGAGTATTTCTGCGGGTGCGTTCACGGGCGCTTCCTCCCATAGGTGCGTTCGCGCGCCTCGAGGACATGCTTGACGTCGCGATGCCAGTGCATCGCTGCGCATTCGAGGCGGCGAAGCTCATCGAGCGACAGGCGCTTTGGTTTGAGCCGAGGATAGGCGCTGCGCCAGAACTCGGCCCAGAGCGGCTGAATGCGGTCCTCCATCATGCTGCCACCTCGCCGGGTTGAGCCGTGCGGGCAGCGGCATTGAAGGACAGGCCGAGCGTTGCCTCGCGGGCCTTGTCGGCGGCGATCTCGGTGTCGAGCGCGCCGATGTCCATGCCGCGGGCGGCGACCGCCTCGCGCCGGCTCATCAGCCCGGCATTGATGGCGTCAATCTCGGCCTGCACATCCTTCGCGGGATCAACCCATTGGACCTTGGGCGTAATCCAGCGTACAGGAAGAAGATCCTCGACCCGATCGTCGATCCGGCCAGCCAGGGTCTCGATCATCACCCAGCGATGCCAGATCGGGCGGAGCGCCTGGAAGACGATCACGTTGTGCTGGATCATCTCGATCCGGCGGCGCCACTCGACGAGGCCGGCGCGGATCGAGGAGTAATTGACGCTGGAAAGGTCGCCGGTCAGCACCTCATAGGGCAGGCCAAGCGCCGTCGCGATCTCGCGCAGGGTGATGCGGGCAAAGTCGTTCGCTTCCTGCGCAATGGCCGGCGGGTCCGAAAAGCTCACATCCTTGCCGGGCGGCAGCACGTTGAGTGCGCCGGGTTCCATTGAACCGATCAAGGCGTCGCCCTGACTATCACCAGAGAAGGGCGCCGCGCCGTCGTTGGTGGTGACGAAGCCGGTGAGCAGGGCGCCGATCTTCTGGCGGGTTAGCTGCGCGCCATGCCATTCGTCATGTTCGGCAAGGCGAAGCAAGGCCGGCGCGAACCATGAAATGCCGCGCACTTGCCCAGGAAAGTCGACCCGGAACATGTGGATCACATCTTCGGCGGGCACCCGCACCGGGGAGAGGGTTAGCCCGAGGCCGATTTCCGGCTGTTCCTTCACGATCCAGTAGGCGACGCGGGTGCCGAAGACGTCGAACTCGACACCGTTGACGATGCGTCCGCCGTCGACGAGCGGTCGGGTAAGTGAAGCGTCGAGCTGGTCGGGATCGAGCACACGGATGCGCAGGCCCGCCGGGGTGGCGATCTTGAGCGCTAGCGCCTCGCCGTCGACGACCATGCCGCCGACCATGATCGCCGTCAGGCCGTAGAAGTCGGACAGGCCGTCTGCATCGGCCTCGTCGGTCCAAGCTGTCCATTGCGCCGCCAGCTTGTCCGTCACCGCCGGTACGACGCCGGTGCCGACGAGCGCCGCCACCCAGGCCGCCTTGGCCGCCGCAGCGTGGGGATTGTTGGCGACCAGATAGCGCGAACGGTTTGTCAGCGGGCGGCGCGCCGCCTCGGCGGCGGCGTGCTGGTTCCGCATGGTGCCCCAGCCGGCCGTGCGCCGTCCGGTCGACGCACCCTCATAGGAGCGCTTCCAGAGGCGGCTGAAGATGCGGGTAAGAGAGGACCGGGCCATTTGAGTTCAGTCCTCTTCATCCGTTCGCGTTTCGGCGATCGCCTTGGCGAGCGACGAAAACACGAAGCTTCGCGTTTCCTCAGGGGTCATGACGGTTTCTGGCTGCAGTGCCTTGAGTGAACGGATGACGTTCAGCATCACGTCGTAAAGGTCCACGATCTGTGCTGTGCCCCAGCCAAGGCGCCCGCGAATAATCTCCAAAATTGGCTTTGATGGATCGTGAAATTCGATGTCTATCTCTATGTTCGACTTGTCACTTGATCCGTGATCGATGATGGAAATGAGAGCGATGCAGTTATCGAATGCCTCTACACTGTCGGATGTCCACATTTCTTCGAAACGCGGCAGCAGCATCATTGCGGCGTCGACTGCGAACTGCGCGGTGCAGCCGCTCTTGATCAAGCCATTCACACAGTAGGCAACGCAGATGTCGGAGGCCGAGTATTGCTTCCATCCCTTGGCCTTAAGGCTCCAGGGAAAGAGGCCATTGCGCTGGCGCCAGGAGTTGAACGTGATCGGATTAACGCCGGCGACCGCCACCAGCGTCGAAAGCAAATACCGCTTGTCCTGACCACGTTCGCTCATAACGATACATATGCAGTGATTCCAATAACAATGCAAGCGTAGCGTTTCTCTTTTGCGCCTCGAATCGCCGAAAGGCGCCGCGCCACCTCGCCTTTGGGCACATCCACTTAGTATCGCCGCCGTAGGCTAGCGGGCGATGCGCTCTTCCATCGCCTCACACCGTGCGACGAGGCTCTGAGCCCGTTCGACGACGTCTCTCACCACGAAGTTGATATGGTCGGATTGCTCTTCGCGAAGGCGGATGATCACGTCGTCGCCGACGTATTGAACCTTAGGATTGATGCTGGTGAGTGCGTGACTGATCATCAGCTCGGTGATGGCCGCCATTCGCGCCAGGTCTCGAATGTCGTCGAGGAAACGGGTCTCTGGAGAACGATTGTCGGTCATGGCCGCACCTCGGAGCTGGCGGCCGACTGCAACAGCTGATGGTCGCGTACCTTGATGTCGGCGACCACGATTGCGAGTGCGTTCTCGTCGAACCACTCGCGCGTCACCAGGCGCTCGCCATATCGCTTGTTGTCGACGTAAAGGAGGATATGGCCCTTCATGCCGCCGAGGGTGTTCGAAGCCCTCGTGATCTTCCAGCTACCGAAGTCGTCGCTCACGAGATAGATGCCCTCTCCCTCATAGGCGCTGACGGGGCGCACCAGCACGAAATCCCAGCGGCTGCGGAGGGTGGGCTCCATGGAATCGCCGGGCACCATTTCGAGCCGCAGGCGCCGGGAGAGAAGATCTTCGGCGCGAACGGAGTGGCTGAACAGGTCACCGGTCATGGCCGCTTCTCCCCAGACCGGAGGGCGTTGCCGAACGACGTCAAGTCGGTGCGGCTCTTGAGGCCAGCGTCATAGCGCGCGCTGAACGTGTTGGCCGTGACCATGACCATGGCCATGTCTCCCGCCTCAAAGGTGCCGTCCTCGAAGACTGGCGAAGCGAGAGCTTCGCGCGACGGCAGCGCCAACCTGGGATGCTGCCGCGCGCCGGGATAAAGATCAGCCAGCGCGTCCTGAATCTGCCGCATAGCGTGCTCGATACGCTCCTGCGGCGAGAGCGGCGGGCCCGGCATCGCGGCATAGGCGAGGCCAACGGCCGGTGGGCCGACGACGAGTGTGGATAGGCCCAGGCGAAGGGTCTCCCGCCGGGAGCGGGCAAGCCCGTCCCGTTCGCGAACATGGGTGTCCATGCGCGTGCTCCTGTGTTAGGAAATCGTTGACGATCAACGATTAGCGTTGATCACAATTGCCGTCAACGATTTTCGTGGAGAATTTATGGAAACCGTGTGTCCTCCGCTGACCGCGCCACAGTCCCGGGCCGCTCGGGGCCTCCTCGATTGGTCACAATCCATGTTGGCGTCCCGCTCCAACCTTAGTGAGAGTACGGTTCGTGACTTTGAGAAGGGACGCCGTACACCAACAGTAAATAATCTTGCGGCGATCCGAGCGGCTTTAGAGAGCGCTGGCGTTATATTCTTAGACGAGAATGGGGAGGGGGCTGGGGTTCGACTACGTAAATGCCAAAATACTACGGATTCACAAAATATCTCGTAGCATCCAACAGCCGAATCCGAATTGAAAATAATAACCTACGTTATGGATCTGGCACTACTCTGTCTTTTTCTATTGCGACGTGAGGCGTTTGATGCATTTCTACCGCTCTTACGATAACCATCGTCCCATTCATTAAGTGTCACAAATTTTAGCATTCTATCCTTAGCTAGCTTTATGGCGTCTGAGTTAACACGTTTATCCATTTGCTGCAGACGATCAAAGTATTCGACGGCAGCTTGTTTTGCGACGTCCGACAAACCATGACGGAGAAGCGCCGGGACATGCCCGTTTGCTAGCGTAACAATCGGATAAGTATCAAGCTCTAGCGTCGGGTGGGCGTCCTGCAGCTTCAACGTGCGAACGGCCTCCGCTATAAGATTTTTAGTTATTTCGTCGTAAACACGTCGCTCCCTGGCGGCGCGCAATTTCAGATCAGCCAAGGCGTGCACGGCGAAGCTATTCTCTGGGTAAGCTTGAATTGAGCGCTGTAGCATATCCATCGCTACCTCGAGATTCCCATCTTGCGCTAAATACAAACCATACTGAAGCCAATAATGGCCATCCAATTGAAATTGAACTTCAAAATCTTGATAAATCTCTACACCTCTATGTCGATCTTTTTTGTCTTTTACTTGATCTACAACGAATCGATGGTTTAGCAGGAACCTAAAAAGTGCGGCATCGCGCCGATCGACGGAGCGAATTACCGGAATATTGTACTTTACGAATGTATGAAGTATCGATTTAATCGAAACTATCTTTGCAGATAATGGGCATAGATCATTAATTATGTGACGAACGTAAAGTTCATGGCGAGCAATGAGCCGTCCGTCTTCTGACTTTCCTATGATGCCTGTAAGAGCTAACAGTGCCGAACTAAAGTCTCGTTTTGGGTTGCAATAATTATATGCCTCAGCGGCAGCTTCGATGCTGATACCAACTCGGGCTAATGTCGATATACCTACTGTCAGAAGTAGCATTCTGGTGTCTTCATCAGGCAGGTGCTCAAATTCGTGCGTAATAATGTCAGTAAAATTGCGAGATTCTGTGGCTTCGCGAAGCGCGATTAGAAGTTGACTCCGAGATTGGGCAAGTTTCTTTTTCTGATCTTGCAACGTAAGTTTTCTGAACGCTGGAGCTGGAACATAAGATATAAGTCGATTTATCAGCGGTTCGTAGTCTGGGGCAGAAAATCGTTCAAATGAAATAGGCTTGACTCTGTCTCCGATCCGTCTATCCAAGTGTTCATGCCACTCCCCGCTTCGGGCGGTCGACACAATTATTAGATCGCCGCCTGTAACTGCCTCCGTCTCGTCACGAAAAGCATCTCCATAAATAAATAGATCGCCGATATAGACGATCGATTTTTTTCCATTACCAATTTTCTTTATTACTTCCAGCGCGCGCCTGACCGATCGTACGTCGGATGTTATTTCGTAAATAGTACAATCATTTTCTTCCGCATATTTTAAGAGGCTAATCATGGTAGCGGTAGTTTTCCCGCTGCCTGATTGACCTATGACGACAAATAATTGATCGTTTTTTCCATAGGCGGCACCAAATGCGCGGTCTATTTCTAGGATAGAAGTTAGCTTCACGGGAATATCAGACGAAGCAATTTCCCAAGACGGTGGAAAGCCCTGCAAAAATCGGCGAGCAAGGTAGGATTTGTCGTGGTCAGGAAGATTGTTTACCTTTTGTCTTATCTCTTTGGGGTTTATCAGGCGAATGGCGTTGGCAATCTCGATATCGCTTCTTGTCACATTGTGGAGTACATCGGCTCCGTATCCACCCCTGGCCGCGACAACATCCTTTGGTTTCACGGGCTCGGAAAAATGGCTGTCCAGCCAATTGACGAATTCTTCGAGGGTGGCCTTGATATGTACGATTCCTTTCGACTTAAAATTTCCTAGCTTAATGGCCGAATAATCATCAGGGCTGATAAGGTAAGCACGTCCAGAGCTCGTGTTGTTGTCGCGTTTTGCTCGCTCTAGTTCTGCGTTTAGAATGGGTTCCTGCAAAGCTGAGCCGATAAATATAGGACAGAATGCGATATAGTCTTGGGCTGCTCTTTGGTACCAAAAGTGCCTTTCGCCTTTTAGGGTTTCGGCGTATTCTGTTTCAGAAAGAATAAAACCGGCATCGGGTTTCGTAATTTGTCCATGCAAATGCACGACATGTAAGAAATCAGGCCCTTCAAATTCACTTGCCTTATCTCTCATGCCATTAAAATTACGTCGGCGTTGAGCCGTTGTTCTATTAATGTTTTCGATGGAATCGTCGATATTCCAAGTATAAAGTCGGCACCAAGTATATTGTAGCAATCTTATGATTTCGTCAGATGGTGTGACGCCCTTGTATTCTTTTTCAAGAATATTTATTATTGCAGCATCGCTCAGGTAGGATCCGCTCACGGCTCCCAGAACTTCCGTTAGAGTTTCGCCGCTGTAGGGGAGGCCGGCCTCTGTAGCCAAAAGCGTTGCTAAGGATTTACCCGTCTTAACAGCGCGGTGACGAAGTAGCAGTTTGATCAAGCGTCCTCTGCCGGGGCCGCGATGGCGAGGAACGCCGGTGCGCCGTTGATTTCGGCGATGATGACGATGGCCAGCGCGACATCGGTCTGAATGACG